>CAYSTY010000139.1:0-4133 GCA_964433685.1 uncultured Actinomycetota bacterium
CCGTCGTGCCGCTCGAAGCTCGCCACGGTCCGCGTGCCGGTGCGGCGGCTGCCGACGAAGCGCAGGTCGTCCTCGCGCGTGAGGTCGAGCTCCTCGCGGGCGAACGCCTCGGCCGACTGGGCCGGGAACGGCAGCGACGACCGGCCCCGCCAGCGGGCGAGGTCCACCTCGCCGGCCTCGTGGGCACGCACGACCTCGGTGGCGACGCTCGCATCGAGGTGGCCGTAGAACACGCCGGCCGGCAGACAGACGAGGTTGCCGGCGAACCGGTCGCCACCGACGTGTGAGCTCTCCCACAGTCGCTCACCGAGCCGGGGGGCGAGCGCGTCGACGACGGGGCGACCGTGCTCGGCGCAGCAGGCGTCGTGCTTGCCGTTGGTGCACACGAGGTAGAAGGGTGCGGTCACCGGCTCGCCCCCGCAGGACGTCTCGTCGGCGAGGGCGCTGAGGTCGAGGTCGAACAGGTCGTCGGGCTGGTGCAGGTCGAAGCGTTCGAACCAGCCACCGTTCGGTGTGGTCACCCCGACGAACAGCGCCTGGTGCGGGACGAGCCGCGGCACCCCCGGGGCCCGCCGCAGCAGCAGCACCCGGGCGGGGGTGGCATCGGCGAGGTAGCGCAGGTGGGCGCCGGTGCGCGGCGGCAGCGTCGCGTCCTCGAGGACCTCGGCGCCCCACGCGCCGGGGTGCTCGTAGAGCACCCAACGGCGGGCACGGGACGCCGTCCCGTGCCGTGGCTCACCGCACGTCCGTGACCGGAGGGCGCAGCCGTCACGCACCGGTGCCCCGGCGCACGATGGCGAGCAGCCCTTCGCGCACGAGCCGGCGGCACAGCACGAGCCGGCTGGCCTCGTCGGCGACGTCCGCGAGGTCCTTGGGGACGATGCGGTCGGATGCGCCGATCCGCTCGAGCGCCTCGGTCGCCGCCACCGGGAGGCGCAGCGTGCGGTCACCGAGCTGGACCCGCACCACCTCGCCGTCCGGCAGGAGCCGGTAGGTGACGTCGGGGCGACGTTGCAGCTCGGTCGCGTCGTCGATGAGGTCGAGCTCGAGCAGGTCGCGCAGGCCACCGGTCAGGTCCGGGACGCGGCGCCCCCAGAACGTGTCGGCCGCTGCCGCGAGCGGGGGGTCGGGGTCGGCCGCCTCGATGCGGTTGGCGACCTGCCGCAACCTCGCAGCCAGGTCGGCGGCGTGCGCCTGCGGGTCGTCGGCCCACCCGGCCGGCAACGAGGTGTCGAGGTCGGCCGCCGCGAGCGCGTCGTCGACCGCACGTCGGACCAGGTCACGCCACCGGGTGGTGCGCACCCCGATGGTCAGGTGCAACGAGGGCCGGTCGAGGGTCTGGGCCGCGTGGCGCGTCCCGGCCGGCAGGTAGAGCACGTCACCGGGGCGGAGCTCGAGGTCCCACGGCTCGGTGCCGTCCGGGGGGTGGACCACCCAGCGTTTGACACCGTGGGTCTGCACCGCGAAGACGTCGTGCGGGTCGGCGTGCAGGTGCAGACCCTGCGCGACCGGTGGGGTGAGGTAGGCGTTGGCCTGCACCGGGTGGGTGAGGCTGACCTCCAGCGAACGGCACAGGGCTGCGACGGGCTCGAAGGAGCGGTGCAGCCCCTGCAGCACGATGCTGGCACCGGCGGCGAACTCGCGGTGGACGGCCTGGACGTCCACGAGGTCGTCGACCGGGCGCGATCCGATCCGCACCGATCGGGTCACGCTCGACCGGGGCAGGGTCGCCCCGTCCCGGACGAGCCGGAACGAGGGTGCCCGTAGTCCCGTCGCCGCGACGACACGGTCGACCTCGTCGAGGCTCAGCAGGTCGTCGAACGCCGTCGGATCGTCCCCGCGCCGGTGCTCGGGCGCGCGCCCGAACCGGTCGGCGAGGAACCGTTCGGGATCGCCGACCAGCCGCGCGAGCGCCGATCGTGAGGAGGTCACCCCAGCCTCAGGCGTCGGTCCCGTCGGCGTCGGCGCCGTCGCCGGTGTCGGTCGAGTCCCCGTCGGTCACGTCGGTGGCGTCGCCGTCGCCGGTGTCGGTCGAGTCGCCGTCGGTGCCGTCGGCGTCGCCCGCGTCACCGTCGGTGACGTCGGTGGCGTCGCCGTCCTTGGTGTCGGCGGTGACCGCGCCGGTCCCGCCGCCGGCGGTGGTGGTGATGTCCTCGTCGGTGAGTCCCTCGACGCGCATGGTGGCTCCGTTGGTCGTGTGGCTCGGGTCGTGTGGCTCGGTCGCTGTACGTCCCGACTCTAGGACCGGACCTCCCCGCCGCGCTTCGCCGACCGGTCCGGGTGGGCACCGCCTCCCGTCGTGCTCACGCCCTCCGGTCGCGTGGGCCCTCGGAGGGGACGCTGCGGTGGATGGGTCCTCCGTGCCGCCCGTCCGACCGTGTTCACTGCGCCGCGCAGCTTCCCGCAGCCGGTACAGGTGACAGCGTGCGACGCGGGCAGGCGCCCGACGCCGAGGAGATCCCCGTGTTCGTGACCCGTCGACCGGTCCTGGTCATCGTCGTGACCCTCGTGCTCACCGTGGTGCTCGGAGGGTTCGCCAGCCAAGCGATCATGGACGACGGTGCGGCGGTCGACAACGAGCTGTCCGACGCGCTCGACCTCGTGGAGGAGCGTTTCGGGGACCGCAGCTCGCTGCTGCAGGTCGTGGTCGAGTCCACCGACGGTTCCGACGTGCGCTCCGCCGCCGGCCTGGTCGCCACCACCTCGCTCCAGGAGCAGCTGGCCGACGACCCGGTCGGCGACACGCTGCTCGACGAGGAGGGCGCGCAGCCACCGATCATCAGCTACCTGACCGCCGCCGAGGTGGCGGCCGCACAACAGCAGCTCACCGTCGCCGAACTGGACGACGAGCAGGTGCGCGAGCTCCAGGAAGCCGGCACCGAACAGCTGCCCGACGAGGTCGCCGCGCAGCTCGAGGAGCTCGTGGCCGAGGGCGACCCGCCGACGGTGGGGCTGGTGCTGCTGTTCCAGGACACCGAGGACCTCGACGACGAGGAGGCGCTCGACCGGCAGCGGGAGCTGGCGGCCTTCGTCCAGGACGTGGCCACCCCGAGCGGCATCGAGCTGTCGCCGCTGTCGTTCGCGCTGCTGACCGAGGACAGCGACAGCGGTGCGGAGATCGCCCGGCTGTTCGGGACGGCGCTCGCGCTGATCCTGCTCGTGCTGTTCGCCGTCTACTGGGTCAAGCCGGAGGAGGGTGCCCGCCTGGCGGCGGTGCGGCGGACCGCCGCCGATGTCGGGCTCACCCTGCTGGTCATCCTCTTCGCCGTGGTGTGGATGCAGGGTCTCGGCACGCTGCTCGGGCCCGGGTTCGCCGGGCTCATCGGACCCTTCGACGCGCAGACCCAGGTGGTACCGATCCTGATCGTCGGGCTCGGGGTGGACTTCTCGATCCACCTGCTCGCGCGGTACCGCAGCGAGACCGGCGCGTCGGGCGAGCCGTCCGCCGGTTTCGGACGTGCCTTCGCGACGGTGGGTCTCGCGCTGCTGCTGGACACCACCGCGACCGCGATCGGGTTCCTGACCAACCTCGTCTCGCCCGTCGGGTTCCTGCGCACGCTCGGCGTGCTCGCCGCGCTCGGGATCGTCGCCGCGTTCCTGATGACGATGACCTTCCTGCCCGCCGCGCGGCTCCTGCTCGACCGTCGCGCCGCCGATCGCGACCGACTCCCGGTGAGGGCGCTGTCGCGGACCAACGAGTCGGCGCTCCCGCGGCTCATGGGCAGAGCCAGCGTCATCGCCGAACGCGCCCCGGTCGTGGTCCTGGCGGTCACCGTGGCGCTCACGGCGGTCGGTGCCTACGGGTTCACCCAGCTCGGTAGCCGGTTCGACCTGATCGACTTCGTGCCCCAGGACGACCCGCAGCTGGCCACCTTCCAGACCATCGAGGATGAGTTCGGTGGCAGCTTCGACGAGTCGACCGAGGTGCTGCTGACCGGGGACGTGGCGACACCGGAGGCCCACGCAGCGCTGATCGAGTCGCTCGAGGCCGTGGCCGACGTCGACCGCGTGAGCACCTTGGGCGACGAGGTCGACGGCACGTCGGTCATCAGCGTGCTCGGCACCCTGTTCAGCGGCGGCGAGGGCGAGGGTGCTCCAGAAGGCGAGGGTGCTCCCGAGGGTGAGGGTGCTCC
>CAYSTY010000139.1:4233-6412 GCA_964433685.1 uncultured Actinomycetota bacterium
GTGCCTGGCGGCCAGGAGGCAGCGGCGGATCCCGAGCCGTTCCTCGAACTCGGGCTCGAACCCGACCTGACGGTGTCGGACGACGCCGATGTCGAGGAGCTGTACCGCACGCTGCTCGACGAGGTCGAGCAGGCCGAGGAGGTCCTGCTCGAGGAGGACGGGGACTGGTACAGCCGCGTGCAGCTGCGCACCAACTCCGATCAGGAGGAGGCGACCGAGCTGCGTGCCGAGATCGAGGAGGCGTTCGCACCGCTCGAGGACGCCGGTGTGGAGGTCGTCGTCACCTCGCAGCAGATGGTGCAGGCCAGCGTCAGCTCGGAGATCGAGGACGCGCAGCTGCGCTCCATCGTGATCGCGCTGGTCGCCGTGATGGTGCTCCTCGCGTTGTTCTTCGGGTGGGGCCGGAAGCAGCCCCTGGTCGGCGTGCTGACCGTCCTCCCGGTGGGGTTCGTGCTCGCGGTGACCTTCGGGATGATGGCGCTGACCGACATCCCGCTGAACCCGGTGACCGCGACCTTGGCAGCCCTGTCGATCGGTATCGGTGTCCCGTTCAACATCCACGTCGCGACGCGCTACCTCGAGGAGCGCGACACCGGCGACGCCGGGGCGCTCGGCCGGGCGGTGTCGCGTACGGGCGGCGCGGTGATCGCGTCGGCGTTGACGACCGGTATCGGGTTCGGCGTGCTGACCACCGCGACGCTGGTGCCGTTCGAGCAGCTCGGCTACGTCATCGTCTACGCGATCGTGCTGTCCGCCGTGGCCTCGACCCTGGTCCTCCCGAGCCTGCTGCGGCTGTGGGAGCGGCGTCAGGACCGGACCGCTGCGAGCTGACGCGACGCGTCGGCGCCACCTCGCGACATCCTTGTTCGTGGCACGAGGTGTGTCCGAACGGGAGCCGTGGGAGTCACTACGGTCGGGTCCGCACGCCCGCGGTGGGTGTGTCACCAACTGCAGAGGGGAACGACCGTGGACATGCGGAGGATCGCGTCGATCGGGGCGGTGGTGCTCGGTGTGCTGCTGATCGTCGGCGGCATCGGCACCTGGGTGATGGTCAGCAGCACGCTCGGCGACCAGCGCATCACCACGCCCGAGGACGCCTGCCTGCCCAACCGCGAGGTCCGGGGACCCCTGACCGCGTACTGCCAGGCCGACATCATCGACCAGCACACCCTCGACATCACCGAGGGGTTGACCTACGCCGAGCTCGACCGTGAGGACCCGCGGCGTGAGACCGCGATGAGCGCCTCGTTCCTGCAGGCGTCGCTGTTCACGTCGGTCCTGGCGTTCGGCGTCGCGGCGATGGCCATCGGGATGGGCGTGTTGTTCATCCTCATCGGGCTCGGGATACGCGACGTCAGTACCCGGGTGGATCGACCCGTCACGACCTGACCTCCTCCGTTCCGGGGCGGTGTGCCGGACGGCACGCCGCCACGGGCACGCGCGACCTCGCTGCGCCGAGTGGACCGTTGCGTCCACCCGGCGCAGCTGTCGTGAGCCGAGGGTCCGTCCGAGCGGTGCAGGGACGGGCCGGTCGTGGTGCCATCACGGGTGTCGAACGACCGGCTCCGAGCCGGCGTCGACCACCCGGAACGACACGACCGACGCTCGGAGGTGAGCCATGCTGATGCGATGGGATCCGTTCCGCGACCTCGACCGGGTCGCCTCGTCGTTGCTCGGTGAGGTGCCGTCGAGCCGGGCGATGGCGATGGACGCCTACCGCCAGGGTGACGTGCTCCACATCGACCTCGACCTGCCCGGCGTGGATGCGGACTCGATCGAACTGACCGTGGAACGCGACGTGCTGAACGTGACCGCGCGCCGCAGCATCGACCGGTCCGGCGTGGACCAGCTGCTGGTCAGCGAACGGCCGCAGGGCGTGTTCACGCGCCAGGTCTTCCTCGGTGACAGCCTCGACACCGACGCGCTACGCGCCAACTACGACGCGGGCGTGCTCCGCATCGAGGTGCCCGTCCACGAGACGGCCAAGCCACGCCGCATCCCCGTCGCCGTCGACAGCGGCGAGCAGACGGCCATCGGGGCCGGGTGAGACGCCCCACCTGCCCCGACGCGGGAGGGCCGGCTCAGCGCGAGCCGGCCCTCCCGTCGTTCGCGGTGTGATGTGGTGCGGACGGTTCGAGCGGGTCGGGGTGGTGGTGTCGGGTCCGGGTGGCCTGGGGCC
>CAYSTY010000140.1:0-6398 GCA_964433685.1 uncultured Actinomycetota bacterium
CGGCTGGGTGCACATCGCCCGCCTGGGTGCAGATCCCAGGCTGGGTGCACTTCGTCCGCCTGGGTGCAGATCCCACGGCTGGGTGCAGACGGCCCGGCGGGCCGTGGCCGGTGCACCCACACGTGGCCGATGCACCCACCCGCGGCCGGTGCACCCACACGTGGCCGATGCACCCACCCGCGGGTCACGGTAGTCTTCGAACGACCGTTCAGAACGGTCGTTCAGGAGCGGCCTGGCCGAGGAGCACGCCGTGCGGACAACTCACCCCGGGCCGCCGGTCGGGCCCGGCACGGTGGTGGAACCCGACCTGGCGAGCTGGGCCTGGCACCGTGCGACCGGGGCCGCGGTCGCGGTCGTCGTCGCCGCGTCGGCCGGTCTCCTGCTGACCCCCGGCGAGCTCGGTGGCGCCGTCCTGACCGGCGGGGCGGCAGCGGCCGCGATCTACGTCGTGGGGCCCTGCCTCGCGCTGCTCGAGCGCTACCGGCTCCGTGACGAGGTGGTCACGTTGGGCCGGCTGCGGCGGTTCTGGCTGGTCGCGGCGGCGGCGTCGGCGTGCCTGCCCCTCCTCGGGGCGTGGGGTGCGCTCGTGGCCGCCGTCGGCGCACCGCTCGCGCTGCTCACCGCCTGGGTCGCCGTGCCGGCGGGGCTCCGGTTGCCCGCGGTCGTCGGCCGACCGCTCGCCGTCCTCGTGCCGATCGCGGTCGTGGCGGCGGGCGTCGTCGCGGCGGCCCGGCCCACCCTCGTGGACGGCGCGCTGATGGCGGCGGTGCTGGTGGTCGTCCCGGTCGCGGTGCCGCTGCTGCCGCGTGTCCCACCTCCGGCGACGTTGGTCGTCCTGGCGGCGGGGACGCCCGCCGCGGCAGGCCTGCTGCTGCGCCCCGAGGACGGCCTGCTGGCCAGCGCCCTGACCGTGCCGTGGGTCGTGCTCACCGCGATCGGTGCGCTCGCCGCGGTCCTGCGGTGGCAGCGCGCCGGGTGGGGTCGGCGCGACCTGCCCCCGGTGGTCGCGTGCGGCTACCTCGCCGTGGGTGCGCTCTGGTTGCTGGCCGACCGACTCGCCGTCGAGCCCGCCGGCTTCGGCCCTCCGTTCGTGCAACTGACGGCGGTCCACTTCACGTACGCCGGCTTCGTCGCCACCGTCATGGCCACCCGGGCCCGGACGGTCCGGCCGACGGATCGGATCGCCGGGGCGGCGGTCGCGTGCACCGTCGCGGCACCACCGCTGGTCGCCCTCGGGTTCGTGACCGTCGG
Source organism: uncultured Actinomycetota bacterium (assembly GCA_964433685.1). Taxonomy (GTDB): domain Bacteria; phylum Actinomycetota; class Nitriliruptoria; order Nitriliruptorales; family Nitriliruptoraceae; genus Nitriliruptor. Next base: position 1,252 of record CAYSTY010000140.1, read on the forward strand.
CGCGCTCCAGATCGTCGGCGCGGTGGTGCTCACCGTCGGCACCTACGCGCTGGCGTGGGTGACGCTCCGCCACGTCGTCCCCCGCAGCGACACCGCCACCTCCTCGCTGCTCGCGATCTCGTCGGTGAGCGTGCTGGTCCCGATGGCGCTCGCCGTGCAGTGGGCCGTCGGCACGAACCTCGGTACGCCAGCGCTGTCGATCCCCGCGATGACGGCGACCCACGGGGTGACCAACGCGCTCGGGTTCTGCCTGCTCGGTGTGCTCGGCTGGCGCCGTGAGGCGCGGGACCGCCCCGCCACCGCAGCCGACGGGACAGCGTGAACGAGCCGCCGACGGACACCAAGCAGCGACTGCGCGAGGCCGCCATCGCGACCGTCCGCGAGCGCGGTATCGCGGGGGTCTCCGCCCGGACGGTGGCGGCGGCCGCCGACCTCAAGCCCTCGGTCATCTACTACCACTTCGACTCGCTGCACCACCTGCTGTCCGAGGCCAGCACCGCCGCCACCGCCGAACGTGTCGAGCGGTACCGGCAGCACCTCGCGGAGGTGACGACCATCGAGGGGCTGGTCGAGGTCGCCCGCACGCTCCACGCGGAGGAGCACGAGCGCGGCAACGTGCGCGTCCTCGCCCAGATGCTGGCCGGTGCCCAGACCGATGCGGGGCTGGCACCGGGGACCGTCGCCGCGTTGCAGCTGTGGATCGACGAGGTCGAGGCGACGTTGACGCGGCTGCTCGACGGGACGGTCCTGGCGCCCCTCGTCGATGTCGCGGCGCTCGCCCGCGCGGTGTCGGCGGCGTTCGTGGGGGTCGAGCTGGTCGACGGCGTCGACGGCGACGCGACGTTGCCGACGTTGGACGCGCTCGGGCAGCTCGCCGGGCTCGTGCAGGCGGTCCTGGATCTCGGGCCCGTGGCCGGCGCCGCGGTGCGACGTCACGTCCGCCGCAGCACCCGCGGCAGCTGAGTCGCACCGGCCGGCGTCGCGCCGCGACCGCCCGCGGACTCCGCCCTGCCCGCCGGCTCCACCCCGGCACCGCCTCGGACGGCGTGACGGCCGCAGGCGACGGCGCCGGGACGTCAGCGCGGGAGTTCGGCCAACTGCTCGCGTGGCGAGGTGATCCGCTCGCGCTGCGCGAGCCAGATCCCCCCGATCGTCAGCGCGGTGCCCGCCACGACCACGACCGTCAACGCCTCACCGAGGAGGACCGCCCCGGCGAGGAGCGCCACGACCGGGATCAGGTAGGTGACCAGGATCGTGTTGGTCGCGCCCACCGAGGCGATGAGGGTGTAGAACGCCAGGAACGCCAGCCCGGTGCCGAAGACACCGAGAGCGATGAGCGACCCGAGGATCGTCGGCGTCACCTCGGCCACGACCGGGAACGGTGAGGTGGCCGCGGCCGCCCCGACCGAGAGCACGGCGGCCATGGTGACCTGCCCGGTCGCGATGGCCAGCGGGGCGTGGTGCCCCGACACTCGCTGCTTGGCGTAGACCGTCCCCGCGCCGTAGGCGATCGTCGCGAGGACGACCATCAGCACGGCCATCGTGGTCCCTGGCGTCCCGAGGTCGGACGAGACCGCCAACGCGGTCCCGCTCAGGGCGATCACCAGGCCGACCGCGCGCCGCACCGATGGCCGCTCCAACCCGACGACGATGGCGATCACCAGCGTCGAGGTCGGCGCGAGGGCGTTGACGACGGCCACCAGACCGGACGGCAGGTACTGGGTCGACCACGCCATCAGACCCCACGGCAGCGCGTTGCCGAGGGTGGCCAGGATGGTCAGGTCGACCCAGGTCCTCGCGCCACGCGGCAACGCGGTCCCCCGGACACGCAGGATGACCAGGAGGATCGCCGCGCCCACGGTGCACCGGGCGGCGACGATCCACAGGGGTGCGACGACGTCGACGGCCACCTTGATGAACAGGAACGACAGCCCCCACATGGCGGCGAGGGCGAGCAGCACCGCGACGTCGCGTGGCGCGAAGGTGGAACGCACGTCGACGCGTGCGGTGTCGGTCACGGTGCCCTCGGTCCGGCCCCCCGGTCGGGCGCCAGCCGGCGAGGGTATCTCGACCTCGAGACGCCTCGGCTGCAGGCGAACCCCGTCCGACGGCGACCCACGTCGACGTGCCGCTAGCGTCGCGCGGTCACCGAGACCGGGAGACGTCGTGACCGCCCCGCCCGCGCCCGAGCCAGCTGTGATCGCCGATGTGGCTGCGCGTCGTGCGGAGGTCCGGCTCGCCGACGTGCACGACACCGCGGGCTTCGTGGCGCTCTCCCGGTTGTTCGACACGGTGTGGGGACGGCCGGGCGAAGCCGGCGCGGTGCTCACCGCCGAAGCTCTGGCCGCCATCGCGCACGCCGGCGGACAGGTCACCGCCGCGGTACGGGGCGACGAACTCGTCGGGGCGACCGCCGCGTTCCTCGGTCGAACCGACGACGGTGCCACCTTCCTGCACAGCCACGTGACCGGCGTCGTCGACGACGCCGTGGGCAGCGGCATCGGCAACGCCCTCAAGTGGTACCAGCGCGCCTGGTGCCTCGAACGCGACATCGCGGAGGTGCGCTGGACCTTCGATCCGCTGATCCGCCGCAACGTGGTCTTCAACCTCGTGCGGCTCGGGGCGCAGGTCGACAGCTACCTCGAGGACGCCTACGGACGGGTACCCGACACGCGTAACGCCGGCGCACCGAGCGACCGCTTCGTGGCCCGCTGGGTGCTCGACGCGCCGCGCGTGCGCGGTGCCGCCACGGGTCGTTCCGTCAGCCCGGACGTCGCCGCGCTGCGCCGCAGCGGCGCCGAGGTCACCCTCGACGAGGCTGCAGACGGCACACCTCACGTGACCGTGACCGAGGCACCGCGACGCCTCGCCCGGGTGCCCGCCGACATCGAGCACGTCCGGGTCACCGATCCCGATCTCGCGCTCTCGTGGTCGGCCGCGGTCCGCACCACGGTCGGCGCCGCGGTGGCTGCCGGTGCACGCGTCACCGGTGCGACCCGGGACGGGTGGCTGGTGCTGGCCGCAGGCGAACGCATCACCGAGCTCGCCGCTGGCCCCAGAGGCCGACCGTGACCACTCCCGGACCATCGCCCTCGTCGCCGGCGCTGCCGACGCTGCCCCCGGTCGAGCTGGCCGCGGTCTCGCTCGTTCGGGTGGCGATGCCGCTGGTGCGTCCGTTCCGGACCTCGTTCGGGACCCAGACCGAACGCGACGTGCTGCTCGTGACCGTCCGCGACGCCGACGGGACGCCCGGGTGGGGCGAGTGCCCGACCGTCGCCGCACCGCTCTACGACGCCGACTTCACCGACGGCACCGCGCTCGTGCTGCGTGACCACCTCGTCCCGGCCGTCCTCGCCGGGGGTCGCAGCCTCACCGCGTCCGACGTCCCCGAACGCACCCGCCACCTCCACGGCCAGCACGCCGGCAAGGCGGGTCTCGAGGCCGCGGTGTGGGACCTCCAGCTGCGCGCCGCCGGGCGTTCGCTCGCCGACCACCTCGGCGTCACGCGCACGCACGTGGCGACCGGGGTGTCGGTGGGCATCCCGGCCGGCGGCGTCCCGGAGCTCATCGACCAGGTCGCCGGGTACCGCGCCGAGGGCTACGTCCGCGTCAAGGCCAAGATCGAACCCGGCTTCGACCACCGCCCGATGGCGGCGCTGCGGGAGGCGTTCGGCGACGACCTCCCCCTGCAGGTCGACGCGAACACCGCCTACGACCCCGACGACGGCGACCACGGGCGGGCGCTCGACGCCCTCGACGAGCTCGGCCTGATCCAGATCGAGCAGCCGTTCGGCGCCGACCGGCTGCGCGCCCACGCCACCGCCGCGGGACGGTGGCGGACCCCGGTCTGCCTCGACGAGTCCATCACCGGTCGCCACCGCACCGCCGACGCGCTGGCCGAGGGCGCCTGCAGCATCGTCAACATCAAGATCGGCCGCGTCGGCGGGCTCACCGAGGCGCTGGCGATCCACGACCTGTGCCACGCGCGCGCCGTGCCGGTGTGGTGCGGCGGCATGCTGGAGACCGGCGTCGGACGTGGGGTTAACCTCGCCCTCGCGGGCCTCCCGGGCTTCGTCCTACCGGGCGACACCTCGGCGTCGTCGCGGTACTTCGTCGAGGACCTCACCGAGCCGTTCACGCTCGAGGACGGGCACGTGGCGATCCCGCGGGGGCCGGGCGCGTCACCGCTGCCCGACCCCGACCGGCTCGACGCGTGGACCACGGCGCGCGAACGGCTGTGACGCACCGGACGGGGTGCCTCAGACCGACGGGCGACGCGGATCGGTCGCCGGCACGTGCAGCTCCCGGCGCCCCGGCGGCGGTTCTACGGCCTCGAACGGGCCGCGCAGCGCGGTCTCGCCCCGCTCCCACGCCGCCAGCACCAGTTCGGTGAAGCGGCGCTCGAGCTCACACAGGGCGAGCGCCCCGAACACCACGTCCGGCAGCCGGCGCGGTTCCTGGTCGACCAGACCACCGGCCAGCTCGTGGGCGGCGATGGTCTGGTGGGTCGCATCGGCGACCACGTGGGTGTCGTAGAACAGGCAGGTCCACGGATCGAAGTCGAGCCGCCGGAGCGCCGCGCCGTACCGCGCCATCGTGGTGACCGACGACATCTCGAAGACCGCCAGGTGCCCGACCACGGCGCCGAGCCAGCGGCGGTGCAGACCGAACATCGACACGAGGTTGACCGTCGCGAGCGTGATCCCGGGCAAGAGGTCGAGGTAGTGGTTGGGCTCGGCACGCAGCCCGAGCTGTTCGAGGGTCAGCGCGTACAGCTCGGCGTGGACGTCCTCGTCGACCCCGTCGCCGTACTCGTCGGCCTGGATCTCGACCAGGGCGGCCTTCGGACGGCCACCGAGACGGGGGATCGCCCACGAGTGCGGGTCGGCCTCCTTCAGCTGCCACGCCGTGCGGTGGATCGCCTGCTCCTGGATCTGGGCCAGCGTCCCGTGCTCCTCGCAGTAGCGCGAGACCGACGCCTTCGGGTCGTCGTCGTCGGAGGGGATCAGCCGGTCGGTGCACAGCTCCTGCAGGAAGACGGTCACGTCGTCCACGTCGGGCAGGTCCCCGACCTGCTCCTGCAGGGCCACGGTGAACCGGTCCTCGAGCTCGGCGCGCAGCCGGAGCAGGTCGGGGTGCCACTCCCA
>CAYSTY010000141.1:0-2421 GCA_964433685.1 uncultured Actinomycetota bacterium
CCGCGAACGCCTCGGCGTACCCGATGGCCTGCCGGGCGGTGCGCGACAGCGGACCCGCCGCTCGCAACGCCGCCGCCTCGTCGAGCAGGCCGCCGCGGACCATCTCGTCCGCCCGCGCCCCGATCCGGGCCCGCAGCACCTCGGCGTCGGGTTCGAGGTAGGCGACGACCAACCGGTCGTACACGGACGTGAAGCGCGACCACGCGTCGTCGAACGCGCTGAACCGCTCCCCCGTCAGCTCGATCACCTCGAGCGCCCGGACCGTCCGGCGGAGGTTGCCCGGACCGATCCGTTCCGCCGCCGCCGGGTCGAGGTCGGCGAGGTGGCGGTGTGCCGCCACGGGCTCGTCCGCCCACCGGCGTTCGATCGCGGCGCGTACCTGCGGGTCGGTCGGTGGGAACCGCAGCGGGTCGACCACGGCGCGCCAGTACAGGCCGCTGCCGCCGACCAGCAGGGGCGTCGCCCCGCGGGCGTGGACGTCGGCGATGGTCCGTCGTGCCAGCTGCTGGAAGCTGGCGACGTTCAGCTCCTCGGACGGATCGAGGACGTCGACGAGGTGGTGGGGCACCTCGGCCCGGTCCGTCGCGGAGGGCTTGGCGGTCCCGACGTCCATCCCGCGGTAGACGGTGAACGCGTCGACGGCGACCAGCTCGGTGGGGCGCCCCGCCGCCGTGCGTCGTCGCGCGACCTCCAGGGCCAGCGACGACTTGCCGGAGGCGGTCGGCCCGACGATGGCGAGCACCACCGTCGACGACGGGTCGGGCAGCTCGCCCACCTCAGGCCGTCGGCGCGGGTGACGTCGGTGCCGCGGCCGTCGGGGGGTCCGGTGTCCCGAGCAACGCCGCCGTGCTCGCCACGAGCTGGCCGACCCCGCGGGGGGCCGCGAACCGGACCTGCTCGAAGCGCAGCTCGGCGGCGCGCGCCACCTGCAGCGCGACCGCCAACGGCGCCCACCCCCGGGCGGCGACGCGGCGCGCCTCCCTCGGCCCGAGCGCCTCGAACGCCGCGGTGTCACCGCCACGCAGCGCAGCGACCGCAGCCTCGTCCCACGCGACCGCACCCTCCGCGAGGTAGCCGGGTGAGTCCGTGGTCCGGGACGCCGACAGGTCGCCGGCCGCGAGCACCGCGACCCGCCGCTGCGTGCGGTCGACCGCGGAGGACAGACCGGCGGCCAGGCCCCCGAGGGAGCCGGGCGCGGCCCCGACCGCGACGGTGACCGGCAGCACGGCGAGCTCCGGCCGGGCGGCGGCGACCTGCAGCGCGAGCACCGCGAGGTCGCCGGTCAGCACGTCGGCCCGGACCCGGGGGGTGCTGGTCCGGGTCGCGACCGCGGCCAGCAGCTCACGGTCGACCGGGACGTCGCTGCGGACCTGCGGGTGGCCGTACCCGGCGAGGTCGGCGCAGCCCCCGTCGGGCAACGTCGCGTCCTCACCGGCGGCGATCAGCACCACCGTGTCGACCGGCGGCAGGCCGGCGAGCACGGTGGCGACGTCGCCGCGCAGCGCGGCGACCTCCCCGGCGATGGCTGCCGGTTGCCGCGCGGAGACCGCGGGCAACAGCAGGGGGGCGGCCGGGACGGCCGCCGCGGCCAGGACGCTCACGGGCGGTCGGCGCAGGTACGGGAGGTGTCCATCCCGGCAGCGTAGGTGGCGACCGGGGCCGGCCGGACCTCACGTGCCGGCCACCGGCGCGAGGCGTCCGCGCGAGGTGCCCGTGACGACACACACGTGGGGCCCGGACCGGGTGGTCCGGGCCCCGACGTGGGTCACCTCGACGCGGTCACCGGGGGGTGAGCGCCACGTCCTCGTCGACCATCACCTGCAGGCTGCGGGCGATGAACGAGCCCATCTGGTCGCGACGGACGTCGGCGCCCGGCACGAAGCTCGTCGCCGTCCGGCCCTGCGCGACACCGAGGTCGTGGGCGATCTCGATGTTGCGCTGGTGGGTGTTGCCGTCGATGTCGGTGAACGGTGACGCACCGGCCGACAGCTCACGGTCCAGGACCAGCTCCAGGGAGCGGACCAGGAACGAGGCCATCTGGGCCCGCGTGACGGTGTCACCCGGGACGTAGTTGCCACCGCGCCCCTGCACGACCCCGAGGTCGGTCAGCTGCTCGATCGCCAGCTGGTGCGGCCCACCGGTCACGTCCGGCCAGCTCGCCTCCGGGTCCGCCGGCAGGTCGACACCGGCCACCTCGAGCGTGCGTGCGATGAAGGACGCCATCTGGTCGCGACGGACCTCGTCGAGCGGCCCGTAGGTCCCGTCGACGCGACCCTCGGCGATGCCGAACCCGGCGACGCACCCGATGCTGGCCGCGTGCGGCCCACCGGTCACGTCGGGGAAGCTCGCGCCGTCGACCTGATCGCACGCCGCGCGCGTGTCCGGGTCCGGATCGGGGTCCGGATCGGGGTCCGGGTCCGG
>CAYSTY010000141.1:2521-6395 GCA_964433685.1 uncultured Actinomycetota bacterium
TCCGGGGCCGGGTCCGACGGGTCACCGTCGTCACCGGGCAGGTCCGGCCGGAGGATGAACAGCCCGCGGTCGATGCTGCTGACCGCGACGATGTCCTCCTGCGCGAAGTACGGGTAGTTCGACCACGGCCCGCCCTCGAAGGTGGCGTCGTCGTTCTCCGGGTACATGTCGAAGTACGCGACCTCGGTGAGGCCCTCCCCGGCGACGTCACGTGCGTCGTACACCCGCAGACCCGAGGTGTAGTTGGCCGCGTACGCGAAGTCGTCCTTGGTGTAGATGTTGTGGTCGATCGAGGTGGTGTCGTTCTCGAACACCTCGATCACCTCGGGCGCGTCCAGGTCGCTGACGTCCCACACACGGGTGGTGGTGTTGACGCCGTGGATCTGCTCGTCGCCCTCGTCACCGTGGAGGAAGTGGGCCTGGTCGTCGGTCAGCCAGCCCTGGTGGGAGTAGCCCGATCCCTGGTACCCGAGCCGCGACAACGACACCGGGTTCTGTTTGTCGGTCACGTCCACGATGGAGACGTAGTTGAACTCGGGGTCGGCGGTGTAGGAGATGCCGTTCGAGTTGAAGCAGATCTCCTTGCCGTGGTGCTCGGTGTCCGGCCCCTCGTACACCACGCACTGGGTGTCGTGGATGTAGTCGTGGTCGTCGAAGCAGCCCGCGAACGTCGGGTTCTTGGGCTCGTTGATGTCGATCATGTGCAGACCGGTGCCGCACAGCGGTGGCGGGTCGTTGGCGAGCACCCGGCCGCTGGTCGGCAGGGCGTCGACGAGCGCAGCCCCGTTGACGTCGCTGATCATGACCGCCGGGATGGTCACGTCGCCGGCGCCACCCATGCTGATCGGGCTGCCCGGCGCGTTGTTGATGACCACCAGCGCGGACGCGCCGGCAGCCTGTGCGAACTCGGCCTTGACGGCGAAGCCACACACGCCGCGGTAGGTCACCGCGATGTTGCCGGCCGTGAACCCCTCGAGCGGGCCACACGCCAGCGTCGGGTCGGCGCCGGGAGAGTCCTCGTTGGCTGCGGCGGACACGAGCTCGAAGTCGCCGCCGGTGCCCTCCTCGGTCGGCGTCGACCCGAAGGCCGCACCGTTGGCCAGGTAGGACGCGGTGCCGTCGTAGCCGGCGACCTCGACGCTGTAGGGCAGGTCCTCGCTCGAGTACGGACCGGCACCGACCGAGTAGAGGAAACCGGTGTCCTCGTTGATGAAGATGTTGTGCGACGAGCCGTGGCCGGTGTAGCGGGTGTCGGCCTCGTAGTACTCGTAGCCGCCGTCCCAGTCCCGCAGGCGGGTCAGGTCGAAGACCTGCACACCGTGGTTGGTGTGCTCGGACACGACGTAGGCGTGGTCGGCGTGGACCTTGATGTCACGCCAGTTCTCGCCGCCGAGGAACGACGCGGACTCCATGATCCCGAGCACACGCGGCTGCATCGCGTCGGTGATGTCGACGAACACCGTGCCGTTGCGGGCACCGACCAGGGCGTAGTCCTTGCCGGTCTCGGGGTCGGTCCATCCCCAGATGTCGTTGAGGAACTCGGTGCCGAGCTCACCGTGCGAGACGTGGCTGAGCAGCTCGATGTTCTCGCAGTCGAAGTAGCGCGCCGACCGGCCGTCCTGGCAGGGCGCGTAGGTCGAACCGACCTCGCGGCCACCGGTCGCCTCGAGCGTGTTCGCGGCGGCACGCACCGCAGGTGTCAGCTCCGGGGTGGTCCAGTCGCGCGACAGCTTCGGCTGGGCACCGGCGAACTTGTCGGGGCAGTCGTTGCGGGGTGAGGCCACGGGCGCGAAGATGTCGACCGCGGCGACGATGACGCCGAGGACCCCCGTCGCGGCGGGCTGGGCGATGGCGCACGAGTCGTGCGCCTCCGCCGGCTTCGGTGTGAGCACGGACAGTGCGAGCGCGAGGACGAACACCATCCCCGCGCTGATCGTTCGGTGTTGCGTTCGTGTCATCGGTTCCTCCGACCCGATCCGCGACCCCGCACGCGCGGGACCTGCTTGCCCTCAGCGGGCGCGCCGGGCGGTGTCCCGGCGTGTCGACCGACACTAGACATCGAGGACCAGCCCGAACCGGTCACACCATCCACCGCACGACGGAACCGGACCCTCTGGCATCCGCAGCCCCGAAGTGCTAGTTCTCCGCGGCCGGGTGCGTCCCCACAGCGGCGCACCGCACGGCCCCCGCACGGCCCCCGACCGGCTCCCGACCCATCGACGACGAGGTCGTAGACGTGACCGCGGACTGGACCGCCCGCCTCGCCGGCACCACCGTGACGGTCGTCGGGGTCCTCAACCTCGCCGTGGCGGTCCTGGCGTGGACCACCGGCCTGGTGCGCATCTCCGCCGGTGCCGCGGGTGGGTTCCTCGCGGCGGGGGTCGCCGTCGTGGTCGTGGGGGTGCTGATCTGGCGCGGCAGCCGCGCCGCCACCATCCTCGGGCTCGCCCTCTTCGCCGCCCTGCTGGTGCTGCAGGTCGGTCAGGCCATGTCCGACCCCGGCGCCGACGACGCCGCCGTGGCGGCCGCGCAGGGCGACGAGTACCTCGGACGGATCGGGGTGCTGGTCGTGCTGACCGCCACCTGCGCTCTGGCCGCGTGGCAGCGCCGCCGCGTCGAGCCACGACGTACGCCGGGTCCGGGGCGGTCCGCGTCCGTCAGGTAGCGCTCGGTGGGACCAGCAGCGGTAGGGAACGTCCGACGGGCGCGGCCGCCGTCGCCGGCGCGTCCACCGGCAGGGTGTGACCCTCACCCCGCGCCAGCGCCGCGGCTGCCAGGCGTCCCGCGCCGGTGCGACGCACCTGCGTCGGCGACCCCGCGACGGCGTAGTTGTGCGCCGCCTCGGTGATGGTGACCGTCACGAGGTCGCCCGGCCCGTAGGCGGGGACCTCGCCGGTGCCGGCGCGCCAGCCGTCGGGGACGGGCAGGTGCACGAGGTGGTTGCCGCGCGTGCGCGCCGACCAGCGGGCGGCGTCGGTCTTCGACGGCGACTCGATCAGCAGCTGTTGGCTCGTGCCCACCAGGCCTTGGTGCGAGGCGAGCGAGTGGGCCCGCACCAGCGGGTCGAGGCGTCCGTAACGCTCGGTCACCACCTCCTGCGGGACGAACTCGTCGACCAGCTCGGCGGCCGGCGTCCCCGGTCGGGGCGAGTACTGGAAGGTGAACGCGTGGTCGAAGCGGACCTCGTCGACGACCTCGAGCGTCGCCGCGAAGTCCTCCTCGGTCTCCCCGGGGAAGCCGACGATGATGTCGGTCGACAGCGCCGCGTCGGGCAGCAGCTCGCGGGTGCGGGCGACGAGGTTGAGGTAGCGCCGGCGGCGGTAGGAACGACGCATCAGCCGCAGCACCCGGTCGGAGCCGGACTGCAGCGGCAGGTGCAGGTGCGGCATGACGTTGGGCGTCTCCGCCATCGCGTGCAGCACCTCGTCGGTGAAGTCACGCGGGTGGGGGGAGGTGAAGCGGACCCGTTCGAGCCCGTCGACCTCCCCGAGCTCGCGCAGCAGCGCCGCGAACTGCGACCGGCCGGCGAGGTCGCGGCCGTAGGAGTTGACGTTCTGGCCGAGGAGGGTGACCTCGACGACCCCGTCGGCGACCAGGTGGCGGACCTCGGTGACGATCTCGCCCATGGTGCGGGAGCGTTCGGGGCCGCGCAGCGACGGGACGATGCAGAAGGTGCACGAGTTGTCGCACCCGACCGAGATCGCGACCCAGGCGTGGTGGCGCACGTCCCGCTTGGCGGGCAGGGCCGACGGGAAGGTCTCGAGCTGCTCGACCAGCTCCACGACCGGGAACGCGGTCGAGTCGGCCTGGGCGAGCAGTTGCGGCAGCTTGCCGAGGTTGTGGGTGCCGTAGACCACGTCGACCCACGGCGCCT
>CAYSTY010000142.1:0-6392 GCA_964433685.1 uncultured Actinomycetota bacterium
GCAACTGCTCGTCGGGGACGAGGTCCACGGACTCCTCGACGCGGTCGGCGCGGGTGCCCGCGACCGTCACCGCGGCACCGATCACGGCCGCCGCGAGGAGCCACGGCGCGAGGGTCGACAGCGGCACGAACGCCGGTCCGACGGAGGCCACCGCGAGCAGCGCCGACCAGTAGTACAGCACGAGCACGGCGCGGCGGTGGGAGTGCCCGAAGGCGAGCAGCAGGTGGTGGAGGTGGCCGCGATCGGCGGCGGTGATCGGTTGGCGCCGGACCAGGCGCCGCACGATCGCGAAGGCGGTGTCGAGGAAGGGCACCGCCAGGACCAACGCCGGGATGAACAGCGGCACCGACCCGTAGAAATCGACGTAGGAGGGGGCGGTGGTGCGACCGACGTAGCTGACACCGGCCGCTCCCAGCAGGAGGCCCAGCAGCATCGAACCGGTGTCGCCCATGAAGATGCGGGCGGGGTGGGTGTTGTGGGCCAGGAAGCCGATGCACAGCCCGGCGGTGATCGCGGCCACGAGGGGCGCGGCGGTCGGGATGGCCTCGACGAGCCCGGTCGAGGTGGAACGCACCGTGAAGACGAAGAACGCGATCGCCGCGATGCCGACGACGCCCGCGGCGAGCCCGTCGAGTCCGTCGATGAGGTTCACGGCGTTGATCATCGCCACGAGCGCGACCACCGTCAGCACCATGCCGAGGTCGGACGAGAGCGCCACCACCTGCAAGCCAGGCACCCAGAAGTGCACCAGCTGGATACCGAAGACCACCACCGCCAGCGCGGCCAGCAGCTGGCCGGCGAGCTTGATCGTCGCGGGGAGCCCGAACAGGTCGTCGGCGACGCCGATCGCGCTGATCACAACGGCGCCGAGCAGCAGCGCCACGGGTTCGGAGGTGGTGGCGAACAGGTCCCGGAAGGTCGGCAGCGACCACGCCACGCCGGTGGCGGTGAGCAGCCCGACGAGCATGCCGAGCCCACCGAGCGTCGGCACCGCGGCCGTGTGGACCTTGCGCGGGTCCGCGGGGCGGTCCACCGCGCCGATGCGGCGCGCGAACCAGGCGATCAGCGGCGTGACCAGGCCCGTGACGAGGGCTGCGGTCGCCGCGACCGCCAGGTAGGCGAGCACGTCAGCTGGCCGGTTCGGGGTAGATCGGGAAGCGGGCGACCAGGTCGCCGACCTCACCGCGGACCGTCTCACGGTCGGCGTCGCTGCCGGTGAGGGCGCGGTCGATCAGGTCGGCGACCGTGCGCAGCTCGTCGGGACCCATCCCCTGCGTGGCCACGGTGGCCGTGCCCGCACGGATCCCGGAGGCGACGGCGGGCGGGTTCTGGTCGAAGGGGATGGCGTTCTTGTTGAGCACGATGCCAGCGGCGTCCGCACGGGCCTCCGCCTCGGCGCCGGTGAGGCCCTTGCCGGTCACGTCGGCGAGGAACAGGTGGGTGTCGGTCCCGCCGGAGGTGATCCGGTAACCGCGTTCCGTCAGCCCGTCGGCCAGCGCCCGCGCGTCGTCGAGGATGCGCTGGCTGTAGGCGGCGAAGCTCGGGTCCATCGCCTCCTTGAGCGCGACCGCCTTGGCGGCGACGACGTGCTCGAGCGGCCCACCCTGGGTGCCCGGGAAGACGGCCTTGTCGATCGCCTTGGCGAACGGTTCCTTGGTGAGGATGATCGCCCCCCGTGGCCCACGGAGGGTCTTGTGGGTGGTGAATGTGACGATGTCGCACCACGGGACGGGGCTCGGGTGCACGCCGCCCGCGACCAACCCGATGAAGTGGGCGGCGTCGCACATCAAGGTGGCATCGACCTCGTCCGCGATGGAGCGGAACGCCTCGAAGTCGAGCTGGCGGGGGTAGGCCGACCAGCCGGCGATGATCAGCTTCGGACGGTGCTCGAGCGCGAGCGCCCGGACCTCGTCCATGTCGATCACCTCGGTCTCCTGGCGGACCCCGTAGGAGACGACGTCGAACCACCGGCCGGAGAAGTTGAGCTTCATCCCGTGGGTGAGGTGCCCGCCGTGCGGCAGGGACATCGCCAGGACCTTGTCGCCCGGCGAGACGGTGGCGAAGTAGGCCGCGATGTTGGCGCTGGCACCCGAGTGGGGCTGGACGTTGGCGTGGTCGGCGCCGAACAGCTCCTTGGCCCGGTCGATCGCGAGCTGCTCGAGCGGGTCGACCGCTTCCTCGCACCCGCCGTAGTAGCGCTTACCGGGGTACCCCTCGGCGTACTTGTTGGTCAGCACCGACCCCTGCGCGGCCATCACCGCCGGGGAGGCGAAGTTCTCGCTGGCGATGAGCTGCAGCTTGGTCCGCTGCCGGTCGAGCTCGGTGAGCAGCCCCTGCGCCACCTCGGGATCGAGCCGCTCGAGCTCGCCGAAGTCGGGCCCCCAGTAGGTGCCCCCAGCGGTGGATCCGGCGGCGGGTGCGGCGGTGGCAGGCTGGCGCGTGGGTGCGGACAAGCGGGGGCTCCGTGACGTCCGGGGGGCAGCTGTCAGGCTACCCCTCGGGGTCCTCCGAGTCGCCCCGAGCGGTCCGCTCCTCGGGGAGCGGCACCCCGAACGGGTCGATCTCGCCGCTGGCGACACCGAGCACCTCCGCCGCGGGCAGCACGCCTTCACGCAGCACGTGCGGCTGCCGGCGGGTCACGTCGACGATGGTGGAGGGCACCGCCGAGGTGCGCGGTCCGTCGTCGAGGTAGACCTCGACCGCCTCGCCGAGCTGCTCGAACGCCGCGGCGGCGGTCGGTCCCGGCTGCTGACCGCTGCGGTTGGCCGAGGTGACCGCCAGCGGGCCGACGTGCTTGATCAGCTCGAGCGCGACCTCGTCGAGGGGCATGCGCACGGCGACGGTGCCGTCGTTGCGTCCGAGGTCCCAGCGCAGCTGGGGTTGGGCGGGCACGACGATCGTCAACGGCCCCGGCCAGTAGGCGGCCACGAGGTGGTCGAGGGCCTCGCTGACCAGCGGCGTCAGGGCGGGCAGCTGCTTCTGGGAACGGACCAGCACCGGCAGGGGGTGGGCGCGTGCGCGGTCCTTGGCGGCGAAGATGCGCGCGGTCGCCTCCGGGTCGAAGGCGTCGGCGGCCACGCCGTAGACGGTGTCGGTGGGCATCACCACCAGCTGCGCGTCGCGGAGTGCGGACGCGGCCCGGGCGATGGCGATGTCACGCTCGTCGCCGGTGACGTCGAGGATGTCGGCCACGGCAGGTCGCCTCGTCGTGGATCGGGAGCACGCGGAACGGTGCCGTCCGGGCACCGGGACCCACGCTACCGCGGTCGCTCGGCGACCACGGCGCGGTCACGGCCGGTGAGGTCGCGCAGCAGCCGCACCGCCACGAGTCCGGCTGCCTCGGCGCGGGAGGTGGCATCCGGCCCGCGGCGGTCGTCGATCTCCACCACCACGGTCCCACCGGGCCGCAGCCACGACGCGGCGAGATCGAGCAGCTGGCCGACCACCTCGTGCCCGTCGTCACCGCCGACGAGCGCGGTGTCGGGGTCGTGCGCGGCGACCTCGGGGGCCCAGCTCCCCCGGTCGCTGGCAGGCAGGTACGGCGGGTTGGACACCAGCACGTCGAGCTCGCCCCGCCACGCGGTCGGCGCCGGGTCCAACAGCGACCCCTCGAGGACGGCGATCGTCGCTCCGGGAGCCGGGCCACCCGCCACCGCATCCCCGTCGCGGAGCCGCTGCGCGTTCAGCGTCGCGAGCCGCACCGCCCGGGGGTCGCGTTCGGTGGCGACCACGTCCGCTCCCGCCACCTCGGCGGCCACCGCGCACGCGATCGCCCCGGTCCCGGTCCCGACGTCGACGACGCGGGGCCGGCGACCGCCCGCGACCGCGGCCGCGCGCGCGGCGTCGATCGCCGCGCCGGCCACCACCTCGGTCTCAGGCCGCGGGACGAACACACCGGCAGCGCAGGTCAGCTCGAGCGTGCGGAACCACGTCCGGCCGATGACCTGCTGCAGCGGTTCGCGGGCGGTGCGACGCTCGATGAGGCGCTCGAGCAGCTCGGCCGCCTCGGTCGCGGCCTCACCGTCGGCGGGCAGGGGACCTGCGACCTCCAGGACGTGCTCGACGAGCAGCCGCGCGTCGACCTGCGGGCTCGGCACGTCGGCCGTCGCCAGACGGTCGGCGACGCGCCGGACGACCCGCGGGTCGAGCAGCGGACGCGGACTCAACGCGTCACCTCCGGGTCGCCGTCAGGACGGGCCGTCGTCGTCGAGCGCGGCGAGCTTGGCCTCGCGTTCGGCACGGCGCAGCGCCTCGACCACCGGGGCGAGGTCGCCGCCGAGGATCCCCGACAGGTCGTGGAGGGTCAGCCCGATGCGGTGATCGGTGACGCGCGACTGCGGGAAGTTGTACGTACGGATCTTCTCCGAACGGTCACCGGTGCCGATCTGGCCCTTGCGCTCGTCGGCGCGCTCCTTGGCGGCGCGGTCCTGTTCGGCCTGGAGCAGCCGTGCCCGCAGGATGGTCATCGCCTTGTCGCGGTTCTGGTGCTGGGACTTCTCGTCCTGGCAGCTGACCACGAGGCCGGTCGGCAGGTGGGTGATACGGACCGCCGAGTCGGTGGTGTTGACGCTCTGACCTCCCGGTCCGGAGGACCGGAACACGTCGATGCGCAGGTCGTTCGGGGCGACCGCCACGTCGACCTCCTCCGCGGCGGGCAGGACGGCCACGGATGCGGTCGAGGTGTGGATGCGGCCCTGCGACTCGGTCGCAGGCACCCGTTGGACCCGGTGGACGCCGGACTCGTGCTTGAGGTGGGCGTACGCACCCCGGCCGGTCACCTCGACCACCGCTTCCTTGACCCCGCCGACGCCCTGCTCGGTCCGCGACAGCACCTGGGTGCGCCACCCCTGTTCGCCGGCGTAGCGGCGGTACATCTCGACCAGCTCCCCGGCGAACAGCGCTGCCTCGTCCCCGCCCGCGGCGGGCCGCACCTCGAGGATCACGTCGCGGTCGTCGTTGGGGTCCTTCGGGACGAGCAGGAGCTTGAGCTCCTCCTCGAGGTCGCGGCGCTGCGCGGTGAGCTCGTCGATCTCGGTCTGCAGCTCCGCGCGGTCGTCGCTGCCCGCCTCGGCCGCCATCTCGCGGGCGGCACCGACGTCCTCCCCCGCCTGCCGCCACCGGCGGTAGACGGCCACCACCTCGGCGAGCTCGGCGTGCTGCTTGGCGAGCGCGGTGTAGCGGCCACCGTCGGCGGCGATCTGCGGGTCGGCGAGCTGGCTCTCGAGGTCCCGGAACCGGGCCTCGACCTGGTCGAGTTGGTCGAACACGGCTCAGCCCGCCCGCGGCGCGTCGTCGGTCGCCCCAGCCCGCGGAGCGTCGTCGGCCGCCCCCGCCGGCGGTGCGTCGCCGGGTGCCCCGGTCGCCGGGAGCGGTTCACCGTCACGGCGCGTGGTCGCCGCCGTCAGGTGCACCTCGAGCCCCTCGCGGGCCAGGGTGACCACCGACTCGAGGTCCGTCGGCACGCGACCTTCACGCCGTGGTGGCGGGACGACCGCTTCGAAGGAGCGGATGGCGACCTCGATCTGGTCGGGGGTCGGCGGCTTGGTGGTGATCAGCTGCAGCCACAGACCGGGCTTCATCAGGGCACGGACCGCCAGGTTGTCGCCGTGGGCGGCGCCGAGGCGGAGCCCTTCGTAGGCGAGCCCGGCGACGACGGGCAGCAGGACCACCCGGAGCGCGACGTGGTAGAGCACGCCACCGAGGAAACCGATCCCTGCCGGCGGAGGGACGAGCACGCCGCCGACGGTGTAGACCACCATCGCGAGCAGCATCACCATGATCAGGAAGTTGGTGCCGCAACGGACGTGGAGGGTGGAGTAGCGATCGACGACGTGCGGTTCGAGGACCTCGTCGTGCTCCCAGGCGGCGATGGTCTTGTGCTCGGCGCCGTGGTACTGGAAGACACGGCGGATCTCGGGCAGGTGGGAGATGGCGGCGAGGTAGCCGAGGAAGATCGCGATGCGGACCACCGACTCGACGAGGTGGAACCACACCCCGTCGCCTAGCACGCCACCGAGCGCCACGTCGACGCCCTTGGTGCCGGCGGACGGCAGGAAGATGAACAGGCCGACGAACAGCGCCAGGGCGAGCAGGAGCGACGCGCCGACGGTCGCGCTGCCGATGCCGTCGTCGTCGTCCTCGTCCTCGAACGCCTGGGTCGCGGCGATCCCGAGCGCACGGACGCCGATCGACAACGAGTCGACGAGGGCGTAGCAGCCGCGCACGAGCGGACGCTTGAGCCAGGGCCGGCGGGTGACGGCGTCGGAGACGGGGTGGCACTCGAGCCAGATGTCGCCGTCGGGTCGCCGGACCGCGACCGCCCACCGGTCGGCGCCGCGCATCATCACGCCCTCGAGGACGGCCTGCCCGCCGTAGTAGTGCGGGGCCATCTC
>CAYSTY010000143.1:0-3837 GCA_964433685.1 uncultured Actinomycetota bacterium
GACCACGCGGCCCCCATCGCGCCACCGTCGCCGAGGTCCGGAGCGGTGACGGGGAAGGCGCCGATCGGGTCGGGGAACGCGGCCGCCACGACCGGGGCGGGGAAGGTCTCCCCACCCGGCAGGTGGGCGGTGCTGACCGCGCCGTCGACCACGCGCAGGTGACGGACGTCGAACGATCCCTCCCCCCGCGTGACGATCGCGACGTCGAGGTCCTGCTCGGTCGAACCGGGCCGGACCGCGACGTCCACGACGGTGCTCTCGCCCTCGACGGGGAAGGTGACCAGCTCCTGCAGCGTGCCGTCCGAACCGACCAGGGAGACGGTGCGGTCGTCGGCGACCACGAGCCCCTCCCCCAGCGGACCACCCTCGACCTCCGGCGCGATGCCCTCGGACGCCGGTGGGTCGGCCCGTTCGGGTGCGGCTCCCCCGAGCAGCGCCCCCGCGGTCACCCCATCACCGAGGTCGACCGCGACGGTCGCGCCGTCCGGCTCGAACCGCACCGTCGACGCGTCCCCGCCGGCGACGAGCAACGCGGTCCGGCCGCGGCCGTCCAGCGTGGCACCCGCCACGTCGACGTCGTGGAAGGTGACGTCGCGGTCCCCGTAGGACAGGACCAGGTCGCCCGGTCCCCCGCCGGGCGCGAGCACGAACGGGGTGTCGGTGCCGACGAAGTCGGCGCTGAGGTCGATCGCGTCCCGGTACGGAGCGTCGGCCCCGGAACGTCCCTCGAACGCGAACCCGTCGTCGGTCCGACGCAGTTCGATGGTGCCCGTGCCGCTGCCGCCGTCCACGTGGAGCAGGCTCACGTCCCCCTCCTGGCTCGTCTCACCGGTCCACTGGACGAGCCCGTCGAGGGCATCCGAGACGTCACCGTGGTCGAGGGTGTAGACCTCCTGCGCGTCCTCGGTCAGCAGACCGAAGTCGCCCGCTTCCGCGACGATCCGGACCAGGTGGATCGCCGGAGCTCCATCGACCTCCACCGAGGTGCCGGTGTAGGCGAGCCACTGCCCGTCGGGTGAGATGACGACGCTCGGCGCCTCACCGCTCCCCCCGGGCAGACCGACGGCCGGCATCGTCTTCCGGGCGCCACCCCCCTCGCCCTCCCGCACGTGGAGGTCGATGCTCGCCTCGTGCTGGTCGGTGGCCGGACGGGTGACGACGACGCGGAACTGGTCCGCCGTGGAGCCCGGCGCGGCGGCGATGTGCCCGATGGGATGCCCCTCGGCGGGCGCGAGGACGTCGACGACGTCCCCCCCATCGGCCAGGTCGGTCAGGACCAGCGATCCGTCGTCCAGCCCGAGGACGGCGTGGGTCGGGTCCCCCTCGGTCAGCACGGGCGCCGGGGTCTCGACCACGTCCGGCGTGTCGGCGACCTCGGGGGTGCGCTGGTCGAGGCCGGACACGAGGTTCGGGACGACCACGACCGCAGCGGCGACCGCCGCGACGCCGGCCAGCGCCCAGGCCCCGACACGCACGCGCTGCCGACGGTCGATGCGCTCCTGGACGCCGCGGTACAGGTGCGGGGTCGGTTCGACGTCCTCCGCGCGGGCCTGCAGGGACGCGCGGACGCGCTGTTCGAGGGGGTCCATCAGCGCTCACCTCCGGGGCTCGTCGACCGATCCGGCGTGGCGAGCAGCTCCTGGAGCCGCGCCAGACCACGTGACGTGTTGGACTTCACGGTCCCGACCGAGCAGCCGAGGACCTCGGCGGTCTCGGCCTCGGAGAGGTCCTCGTAGTAGCGGAGGACCACGGCCGCTCGCTGCTTGGCGGGCAGGCGCTGGATGCCCTGCCACACCGCGTCGCGGTCCGCGGCGTCGTCGTCGACGAGCCGGACACCCCGGTCGTCCCCGGAGCGTTCCGCGGCGACCCGGCGTTCGAGGTAGCGGCGGCGCAGGCGCGAGTTGGCCTCGTTGGCGACGGCCCGGCGCACGTACGCGCCGACGTCACGGACCTCGCCCTTCTGCCACCGCACGTACACCTTGGCGAAGGCGTCGGACACGACGTCCTCGGCCTGGTGCGGGTCGCTGACCAGCAGGTAGGCGAGCCGGACGGCCTGGCGGTGGTGGGCGTTGAAGACCGCGGCGAAACCGTCCGCCGAGGTCCCGGCCCTCACCATCGCGAGCACGTTCGTCCCCATCTCGTCGTGGGCACCACGGGCCGGCGACCTGCCGGCTGGATGCCCCCTCCGCACGTCCCGACGCACGCCTGCACCGGCAGGTTGCACGCAAGCGGGCGTCGCCGCGCCGGTCAGCCGCCGGGTCGGCCGGTCCCCTCGGCTGTCGGGGCACCGGCTCGCGCGTGCTTGGCGGCGACGACCGCGTCGAAGACGGTCCGCTTCGGTACCCCCGCCGCCTGTGCCACCTCGGCGATGGCTTCCTTGCGGCGCTCCCCGGCGGCCTCCAAGACGCGGACCCGGTCGACGAGGTCGCCGTCGCTGACGGGCGCGGCCACCGGCTCCGGCGCGCCGCCGATCACGAGGGTCAGCTCACCGCGTACCCCGTCGGCGAGGTGGTCGGCCAGCGCGCCGAGCGGGCCGCGGCGCACCTCCTCGTAGCGCTTGGTCAGCTCGCGGCAGAGCGCCGCCGGCCGGTCCGCGCCGAGGGCGCCGGCCAGGTCGCCGAGGTCGTCGGCCGCGCGGTGGGGCGAGACGTACAGGACCACGGTCCGCCGTTCGACGGCGAGCTCGGCCAGCCGTTCCCGGCGGGCCGAGCCCTTGCGCGGCAGGAAGCCCTCGAACGCGACCCGGTCGGTGGGCAGGCCGGACACGACGAGCGCCGTCAGGAGGGCCGACGCGCCCGGGACGGCCTCCACGCGGTGGCCCGCTGCGGCCACCGCGGACACGAGCCGGTAACCGGGGTCGGAGAGCGTCGGTGTCCCCGCGTCGGAGACCAGCGCGACACGGGCACCGTCGGCGATGCGTGCCACCACCTCGTCGGCACGCTCGCGTTCGTTGTGCTCGTGGAACGAGAGCTGACGGACCTCGCTGCCGACGTGGGCGAGCAGCTTGCCGGTGTGGCGGGTGTCCTCGGCCAGCACGAGGTCGACGTCGCGGAGGGTGTCGACCGCGCGCGCCGACAGGTCCCCGAGGTTGCCGATGGGCGTGGCCACGACGATCAGGGCCCCGGCCGTCGCCTCGTCGGACACCTCACGCCTCCAGCTCCCCGGCGCACGCCGCACCGGTCCCCGAGCCTACGCTCGCGCGGTGACCCGTCGCCCCCGCCCCGTCGCGATCGTGGCGGCGTTCGCCGTCGCGGCGCTGGCCGCTGCGGTGGTGCTGATCCGGCTGGGCGAGCCGCCAACGATCGCCTTCGACGAGACCTACTACGTCGCCGACGCGCGCGCGATGCTGACCACGGGCGTCGACGCCGCCTTCGCGGTCCACCCGCCGCTCGGCAAGTGGATCATCGCGGCGGGTACCGCGCTGTTCGGCGACGGGCCGGTCGGGTGGCGCGTCGGCGGGGCGTTCCTCGGCGTGCTGGCCGTCGCCGCCACGGTCGAGCTCGGACGACGGTTGACCGGCCGGGTCGTGTTCGGGGTCGTGGCCGGGCTGCTCGTCGCGACGGACGGGGTGTGGCTCAGCCTGTCGCGCCTGGCCATGCTGGACGCGCCGCTGGCGGCGTTCACCACCCTCGGCACGCTCGCGTTGGTGGTCGACCACCGCCGTGCCACCTCGTGTGCCAGCGACGTGACCGTCACCACCGGTCGTGACGCGGACGGGGTCGCGGCCGGACGCACCGTGGCGCCGCAGGTGTCGCGGTGGCCGCTCGCGGTGGCCGGAGCGCTGTTCGGTGCCGCCGCGGCGACGAAGTGGTCGGGCCTGCTCGCGCTCGGCGGGGC
>CAYSTY010000143.1:3937-6362 GCA_964433685.1 uncultured Actinomycetota bacterium
CTGGCCGACCCAGCACCGTCCGGTGGTGGCGTTCTACGAGTCCTGTGACGACGAGGGTCGCGACGGCGACGGGCAGCGGTGCGAGGTGGCCGGCCCCGGGCAGGCCGCCGAGGTCGTCATCCTCGGCAACCCCGCCCTGTGGTGGTCCGCACTCGTCCTGCTGCCGGTCACGGCGTCGGCCCTGCGACGACGGGAGGGCACGGCGGTGGTCCCGCTGACGCTGCTCGCCGCGCAGTTCGTGCCGTGGTTGGTGGTGGCGCGACCCGTCTTCAACTTCTACACCGCCCCGCTCGTGCCGGCCCTCGCGCTGGCGGTCGTCACCGCGGCCGCGGAGCTCGACCGGCCCGGGGCGCGCCGCTGGGCGATGATCGGCGCGGTCGCGGCGGCCACGACGGCGGTCGGCGTCGGGATCGGGCTCGGGTGGGCGCTGCCGACGACCGCGACGGCGGCGGTCGTCGCAGGGACGGCGGCAGCGGCCCTCGGCGGGACGATGGACGCCCGTGGCCTCGCCGCGGATCGTGGACCAGCCGCACGCGGTCGGGTCGGGACCGTCGCCGCGCTGCTCGTGCTCGCGGCCGCGCTCGCCCTGCTGGTCCACCTCGGGCCGCTCTGGCTCGGCATCCCGCTCGACGAGGCCGCCCTGCAACGACGGTGGTGGTTGCCGAGCTGGGTCTGAGCGCCACCTCCGCATCCGCTCCCCGGACGCCCGCCGGCCGCGTATCGTGCAGGTGATGCGACGGCTCCTGCTCCGCGGCAGCCGGGTGGTCCTCCACTCGGTCGTCGGAGGCGTGCTCGTCGTGGCGGGGCTGGTGATGCTGGTCACACCCGGTCAGGGGATCGTGACGTTGGTGCTCGGCCTGGCCGTCCTGGCGCGCGAGTTCCGCTGGGCGGACCGGCTCAAGCACCTGCTGCTCGACCGCGTCCGCGACGCGTCCACCCGGGCGCGCGCCTCCCTCGCCGCCCGTCGCGGCAGCGACGGCCCACCACCGGTCGTCACCGAGCTGCCGAACCCATCGGAGGACCGCCCCGAGGGGCCACCGCCCGACCACCCCGACAGCGCGTCCGGGCGCATCCGGCCCGCGAGCTAACGTCGAGGCGGGTGCGGCACCTGCCACGCCAGGACGCGACCGAGGTGGACCGGTGAGGGCCAAGCGGCTGACCATCGACGAGCTGTCGGAGGCGACCGGCGTCTCGAGCCGCAACATCCGCTACTACCAGACCCGCGGGCTCCTGCCGCCCCCGGAGGTCACCGGACGGCTCGGCTACTACGACCGCCGCCACGTCGAACGTCTGGCGCTGATCCAGGAGCTGCAGGCCGAGGGGCTGAACCTCCAGGCCATCGGGTGGCTGCTCAGCGGCGGCGCGAGCGTCGACACCGGCGAGCTGCGTCGCATGAAGCGGGCGCTCCTCGACGAGTGGGTGGTGGAGAAGCCCATCGAGGTCCCCATCGAGGAGGTGCGCGCCGGGTACGGCGGGGCCGACCCCGACGGTGAGGACGCGGAACGGGCCATCGCCCTCGGGCTGTTCGAGCGCCTCGACGATCCCGAGCGCGTGCGGGTGCGCATGCCGTCGGTCCTCGAAGCCGGCCGCGAGCTGACCGAGATGGGCGTCCCGATCGGACGCCAGCTCGAGGTCCTGACCCTCATGCGCGAACACGCGGCCGCGATCGCGGCGGCGTACGTCGACATGTTCGACGACGTGGTGCTCGCCGACTGGGATGCCCGCGGCCGACCCGCCGAGGACTGGCCGCGGGTCCGCGAGGCGCTCGAACGCGTCCGACCGCTCGCCGGCGACGCGCTCCTGGCCGTGTTCCACCACGTCATGGCGGAGGCGGCGGCCGCGCTCGTCGCGAGCGCTGCCAGCCCCGACGAGGACGCCGCCGAGGCGTAGACCGTCCCGGACGGGGGCGGCACCGGCCGCGCCGCGGGCCACGCCGGGGGCCAGGCGTCCTCGGCGGCGACCGTCCGGCCACCGCCGCCGGCTTGACGGTGACAGCGTTGACTGTCATCGTTACGTTCCCGTAGGTTACGGAACCGTAAGGATCCCCATGCCGCTGCTCCGCTCCCCCGTCGGGCCGCTGCCGGCACGCCTGCGCAGCGTCCTCGGCTCACCGCTCGTGGAAGGGCTCGCCAGCCCCCACAGCGTCAGCCGCTACCTCGAGTCACTCCACCCCCTGTGGACCCTGGAGGGCGGACGCGCCCAGGTCGTCGCCACCACGCGCGAGACCGCCGACGTCACCACCCTCACCCTCCAGCCCGACCACGCCTGGCACGCCGCGCTGCCCGGCCAGCACGTCGCCCTCGGCGTCACCATCGACGGGGTCGTGCGCACCCGCACCTACTCGGTGTCCTCCTCCGCCCACCGCGACGACGGCCGCTTCACCGTCACCGTCAAACGCAAGGACGGCGGTCTGGTCTCCGGCCAC
>CAYSTY010000144.1:0-6301 GCA_964433685.1 uncultured Actinomycetota bacterium
GCGACGGCGAGGCAGATGACGCTGCCCTGGCTGTGGCCGGCCAGGATGACCCGGTAGCGCAGCGGCACCGCGGCGGCTGCGACGGGTCGTCCGGTCGCGCGATCGGTCACCGGCTGGCGACGCGTGGCCGTGAGCAGCCGCTCGACCCGTGCCTCGAGCATCGGGACGAGCCCCTCGGCGTAGCAGGGCGGCGCGAACGGGTGGGTCACGCGGGGCCAGAAGGTCACCACGTCCCAGAGGCGCCCGACGTCGCGTCGCGCGTTGCGGTCCCGCATGGAGGACCGGATCAGGAACACCGCGCCGACGGGGATCGCGGCGACGGCCGCGGTCGCGATCGGCAGCAGCGGCAAGGGGCCGGCCAGGCCCTCGACCCGCCGCGCGAGGAACACGACCGCGGCGACGGCTCCGAC
This sequence comes from uncultured Actinomycetota bacterium, assembly GCA_964433685.1. Lineage (GTDB taxonomy): Bacteria > Actinomycetota > Nitriliruptoria > Nitriliruptorales > Nitriliruptoraceae > Nitriliruptor. The sequence continues at coordinate 411 of CAYSTY010000144.1, forward strand.
CAGCAGCGGCACGACGGTCCAGACGAGGACGGCGCCCGCATCCCGGATCATCCGCTGGGTCAACCACGCCCGCCCGATGTCGGCCAGGCGCGGGTCGTCCGCCCTCGGACCGCTGGCGCCGCCGGCGTCGTCGGTGGCGCGGTACGCCGCGTCGAGGTGGTCGGCCACCTGGTCCGCCCGCGGTGCCAGCTCGCGTCGTCGACGGGCGAGCACGTGCCACGCGACGAACCCCACGAACGGTGTCGCAGCCAGCACCAGCGCGGTGAGCCCGTACCACCACGGCAGCACGAGCTGGACCGTGTCACCGCCGAACCCGGCGTGCTCGCTGGCAGCCACCGTCTCGCCGAGCGCATCGAGCACCAGAGCGTGCAACCCCGCCCCGACGGCGGTGACCAGCAGCAGCGACAACAGGGCGACGACCACGGCCACCAGGTTGCCGACCACCGGCGTGCCGTCGTCGAGCGGGCTGCCGTCCTGACGCACCTGCGGGGTGCGCTCCCACGAGGCGGTGGCGAGCACGACGATCAGCACCACCTGCGCGAGCGCGAGCACCAGGACCGGCAGGTACGGGGTGGTGAACACGCCGGGCAGCATCCGGTCGACGCCCGCCAGCAGCGGCGTCGCGCCAGGGGTGACGCCGATGGCCGGCGACAGGTACGCGTCGGTGACCACCAGCCCGCCCGACACGACGTGTGCGGCGAGCCCGACCAGGACGCTGCCGACCAGCAGCGCGCCGTTGGCGACGGTGATGCTCACGTCGGGCACCTCGTGGTCACCGACGCGGAAGGCCGATCCCCGTCCACCGGCGCCGCGCAACCACCGGGTGCCGACCGCCCACCAGGCCACGGTGAGCGCACCGCCGATGCCGACCACGACGCCGCCCCACCGCGGGAAGGAGGTGACGCCCGTGGACGGGTCGGTGAACGACTGCGCAACGACCGTCGCGCCGAGTCCGATCCCGAGGCCCCCCAGCGCGAGCGACCGCAGCACGGTCGAGGTGACGTGCAGGCGCGGGCTCGGACCTGGGGTGGCGATCGCCGGGGACCAGGCCAGGGCCAGGCAGGCGACGACCACCAGCGCCGCGAGCGCGGCCAAGCTCAGCCACAGCGCCCCGCCACCGGTGTCCGCGCCGAGGTCGCGGTGCACGAGGTGCACCGATGCCGCCAGCACGCCGGCGATCCAGGCGAGAGCCGCCGTCGCGTGCAGCCCGCGCAGACGTGACGCGGGCCACGCGTTGCGCCAGAAGTCGCGGTCGGACAGGGAGGTCGGCTCGTCGTGCCGCCGGACGTGCCGCCGTCCGGTCTCGGAGCTGCCCTCGAGTTGGACCGCCCCGTACCGACCCGCGTACCAGAGGGCCACCAGCAGCAGCGTCGGCAGCACAGCGGCCAGCCCGAGCCGACCGACGACGTCCGTCGAGAAGCGTCGCAGCGGCGCCAGCAGCAGGCGGCCCTCGCCCGCTCCGCCGAGGCATGCCTCGCCCCACGCGGCGCACTGGACCGCGATGAGGTCCACGGCCAACGCGCAGAGCAGACCGACGGACGCGAGGGTCATCGTCAGCGCGAGGACCCGGCAGGTGGCCCGGTGGCGAGCCGCACGTCGGCTCGAACCGGTGACGTGCATGCGACCGGCGAGGTTGAACAGCGCGAAGGGCAGCAGCACGACCCAGAAGGCGTGACGGACCGTGCCCGAGGTCTGGCCACCCCAGGCCAACACCTCCCGCACGTGCAGCGGCTGGCGACGCGTACGGTCGGTCGACGGTCCGGCCGCGCCCACGACCGGGTTGCGCGCACGGTGGAACCCCGCGAGGTCGTCCCCACCCACGCGAACGGGGTGGGGGTCGCGGGTCCCGACGCTCGGTGGTTCCCCGCCGACCCCGTGCACCCGGATCTCGATGACCGAGCCCTCCGGGTACTCCGGGTAGCAGCGGTCCGGATCGCGCCACCGCTGGCTGTTCGTCCCGGTCGCGTCCACGGCCCGCCTCCCAGCTCGCCGCACGGCACGCTGCGCCGCCACCCGGTCACTGTCCCACCGGGTGGCGACGCGGGCGAGGCCGCGAACCGGGCGTGACGCCTAGCGCACCAGCAGGTCGAGGAGGCGCACGAGCACGGACGCCGCCTGATCACGTCGGGTCGAGCCGGTCGGACCGAAGGTGCCGTCCCCGCGGCCGACGACCAACCCGAGCTCGGTGGCCACGGTCACGTTGTCGGCGTGGACACCTGCCACGTCCGGGAAGGGGTTCGGTCCCTCCGCCAGGAGCGGCTCACCCGAGACGTACCGGACCGTCTCGACCAGCAAGGTGGCGATCTGCGCCCGGGTGACGGGGTCCTGCGGGCCGAACGTCGAGGCGTCGCGACCGCGGACGATCCCGGCCGCTGCCAGTCGCTCGATGCTGTCGGCGTGCACGCTGCCGCGCACATCCGTGAAACGGGCGCGTCCCGCCTCGGGCAGCTCGGCCCCGACCAGGTCGAGGACCCGGACCAGGAAGCTGGCCACCTGCGCCCTGCTGACCGCTCGCGCCGGTGCGTACATCGGTGGGTCGGTCGACACCCCCGCGGCGATCGTGAGGTCGGCCGCACAGGCGATGGCGTCCGCGTGCACGCTCGTCGGATCGACGTCGATGAAGGGCGGCGTGACGCCCGCCTCGCAGAGGAACTCGCCCTCGCCTTCGCCCTCGTCCGGGTCCGACGCCCCGGCAGGGAACTCGGCCCAGCCGGTGACGACCTCGCCGACCCGGGCGACGGCGGTCGCGACCGGCGCGGGCTCCTCGAAGCCCTCGTCGAACTCGTCGTAGAGCACGAGGCTGGCGACCAGCTCGTCCTGGCGCGGCGCGTCCTCGATGCCGGCCAGGAGCGCGTCGAGGTCCTCGGCGCTCTCGTCGGCGCAGTACTCGGGGGCGAAGACGCACTCGAACGGATCGACCGCGTCCTCGCCGCCACCCTGGATCGTGATGGCGCCGTAGCCGGCGGCGTCCTCGGGGACCTCGAGCGCGAGGTCGACCGTCCGCAGGCTGCCGCGGTGTCGCTGGAGCGGTACCCGCAGCTGGACCGTGCTGCCCGGCTCGAACTCGATCCCGTCGGACGCCGGCGCGAAGGGCCCTGCGTCGACCGACACGGTCGCCCGGGCGGCGACGATGCGGTCGGCCCGGTAGGGGGTACCGGCGGTGGAGGTGTAGTCCACGCCGGTGAGGCGGACCTCCTCGAACGGGTTGCTGACGATGCCGTGAGCTGCGCCGGCGACGCCGGCGGCCGCCTGCGACGACAGGTCCTGCATGTCGGCGTGACGGTCCTGGCGGGTCACGCTGAACGGCGTCCCGTCCGCCCGCTCGCCGGTGATGGTCCACGCCACGTCCGCGGTCCCGCCGACGTACTGGTCGTCGAACGCCTTCACGTCGAAGTGGGTGACGACGTGGGTGAAGACGGCATCGAAGACCGACTCGGGGTGCACGAGGTCGGTCCGCCCCGTGGTGGTGCGGCTGTCGTCGGTCGAGGTCACCGTGGAGGTGATGGGCGTGGTCACGGGCAGGACGCCGAGCCGCCCGGCCACCGCTGCGAGCCGGTCGTGGTCGATGGTGCCGACCGGACCGGTCGCGTTGGCCAGCTTGTACGGCGTGCCGGCGGGGTCGTCGACCACGCGGACGGTGCTGGCGCCGTGCATGCCGAGCCGGGTGGCACCTTCGAACAGCATCGGGTGTCCGAAGCCGGTGACCACCCCGTCGCACACCGTGGTCGCCGTGCCCATCCCGATGGCGGTGACGTCGCCGTAGGCGAGGCTCACCCCGAGGTTGCTCCCGGCGGTGATGTCGCTCGGCGCGGCTGCTGCCGAGGTCCCGCCACCACGCACGACCCGGGTACCCGGGTGGGCGGACTCGAACGCGGCGGCGAGGCGGTCGTAGCGGTCACCGGTGGGGCCCGCGAGTCGGACCGGGACCGGCAGCGGCGACATACGGCTGGCGGCAGCGGCGCTGAGGCCGTGCTCGGCCGCGGCGTGTGCCTGGACCTCCGGCGAGGTGCGCACGCTCCGCGGCGCCGGCAGGGTCGGGCGCGTCGGTACCTCGAGCATGGCCGCGGCGGGTGTGAGACCACCGAGCTTGGACGGGCCGGACGAGAAGCCGTACGCGTACGCGCCGACGAGTTCACCGCCGATGTACACCGGCGACCCGGACATCCCGGCCCAGCCGCCACCGACGCGGTCGATCTCCGGCGAGTCGACCTCGACCACGATCAGCGGGATGCCGGGCCCGATGCCGTCGTCGAGGATGTCGATGACCTCGACGTCGAACGGTTCGGGATCCGAGCCCCGCGCCACCGTGTAACCGACGCCGACGTCGCCCGGGGCGACCTGGTCGACCGGGCGTACCTGCGGACAGTCGATCGGTCCCGGTACCTGGGCCGCCACGGGCGCCCCGGGTACGACCACCGTCGCTGCGATGAGGGCGCCGATCAGCGACCCCGTCCTGAGCCTCACATCCGTCTCCGTACGTCGCGCCGTTCGGCGCACCTCGGCCACGGCCCCCGTCGGGCGGTGCGGACACCTCGCCCCGGTCGGAGCGACGACGTCACGCTGCGTGGTCCGCCGCGGTCTGTACCACGCCGGACTCGGCGCGCGGGGGCGATCGGGGCACGTGCGCGCAGGACGTCACACGCGATCGGTGGCCGCCGTCCGCGGTCAGGCCTGGTGCGCGGTGTGGCGCGGTTCGGACGCGACCGGGGAGGTGAGGGTCGAGGCGAACACCACGACGTTGTCGCGGTAGCTGCCGCGGTCCCGGTCGAACTCCCCACCACAGGTGATCAGCCGCAGTTCGCTGCCGTCGGCCTTCCGGTAGACCTCGTCGACCGGCACCTGATCCTTGGACCAGCGGCCGAGCTTGCGGACCACGAACTCCGCCCGACTGCCGTCCTCGCGCTCGACGCTGATCTTGTCCCCGGGCTCGAGCTCGTGCAGCCGGTAGAAGACGCCGGGTCCCGCCTTGGAGTCCACGTGGCCAGCGATCAGCGCGGGGCCGTCCTCACCCGGCCGGGGGCTGCGCACGTACCAGCCGGCAACGCCGGGATCGGCCGGCGCGTCGAGTCGACGGCTGGCGTCGATGTCGATGTCGGTCAGCGTCGAGTCGACACCGATGCGGGGGATCTCGATACCCACGGGGGCGGGTTCGGGCTCGGACGCGGGTGCTTCGACCGGTGCGAGGTCGGTCGGCGGTCCGGTCACGATGGGGTCGAGCTCGGGCGCGGCGGTCGTCGCCGGAGATGAGACGTCCGCGGCATCGGCGACCGGCGTCGCCTCGACCGCCGTCCGGGCAGGTGCGGCACCGCTGAGCAGCGACCACACCGCGACGGCGACGAGGACGGTCCCGACCGCGACGAGCCCCACCTGCAGACGCCGGACCGCTAGGGTCGGTGCACCTCGGGGGGCGACCCGTTCCACCAACGCTCCGATCGGACGGTTCGAGCGGGAGGGGGACCCTAGGGGCCCGGACGGCGACGGCAACCTCGCCATCGGTACGCGGTGAGCGCGCAGGTACTGGCCGAACGGTCCCCTTGCGGTGACGCAGCGTGGGCGCGAGGGTCGGTCACGACGCGATACGGGGCACGGACGCTCGGACGCACGAACGCCACGAACGCTCGGACGGAGGAGAACGGTATGCGGCGACGGATCCTCGCGGGTCTGACGGGGGCTGCGGTGCTCGTCGGGCTGTCGGCGCTGCCGGCCGCGGCGCAGGCGGGCGGCGACGTGCTCGTCAGCGAACCGTCGGCCGAGGAACTCTGCGCCGTGTACGAGGACGTCGGCGAGGGCGTCGACCCGGCCGCGATCGAGCAGCTGCTCGCCGACGCCGCGGGCGACCTCGGCGGTCTCGAGCCCGAACCGGTCAAGGGTGCCGCCTACGACGACCTCGC
>CAYSTY010000145.1:0-4274 GCA_964433685.1 uncultured Actinomycetota bacterium
GCGTCGCGCCACGGCGGCCGCGTTGCGGGGCGAGTTCGCCGCGGTGGTCAGCGCCGCCGACGTGCTGGCATCGGCGGGCTGACCGCGTCGCAGGTCGTGACGGTTGTGGCGGCGAGCCACCCGGTCGCCGTCGGTTCGATGTCTCCGACCGGAGCGGGACGACGGCCCGCCGGGATCCGGCGGGCCGTCGATTGATGCGGTGATCGGTCCCGGTCAGGCCGGGACGTCGGACGCGTCGCCGACCGCGGTTGATGCCGCGCAGACGGCGTAGGCCTGGAAGTCGACCTGGATCTCACCGTCCCAGCCGTTCTCCCGAGCGATCCGAACGGTCCAACCGCTCATGTCGTCGGTCGGTCGGCTCTCGAAGACGAAGGGCGCGTTGTGCGAGTACGGCTCACCACCGCGGTAGTCGATGTCGTGCCCGCCGGAGATCACACGCTCGCCGGAGGCGCACTGTGCGGTCGCGGACGAGTACCCGAAGGACGCCGTGGTCAGCGCCGACGTCCGCAGCTCGGTGTGCAGCGCGCCGACCGGGCCTGCGGGGCCGGCTTCGCCCTTGTCGCCGGTGTCACCCTTCGAGCCCTGCGGACCGACCATGCTGCGGCCTTCACCCCAGGCACCGGCCTGCTTCGGGCCGTAGTAGCGGCTCGTCGCGGTGTCGAGGTAGAGGTCGCCGTCGCGCCCGAGGCTCGGGGCCGGAGCACCCTCGCCGTTGTGCCAGACGGTGCCGTCGGCGCCGTTCTGGCCATCGAGACCGTTGACACCGTTCTGGCCGTTCTGACCGTTGCGGCCGTCACGTCCGTCGATGCCGGTGCGACCATCGGTGCCATCGGTGCCGTCGCGGCCGTTCACGCCGTTGAGGCCGTTCTCGCCGTTGATGCCGTCGCGCCCGTCCTTGCCGTTGAGGCCGTCCTTGCCCATCAGGGAGACGCCCTCGCCCCAACCGTCGGCGGTCTTCGGGCCGTAGAGGACGATCGCGGTGGTGTCGAGGTAGTAGTCGCCGGGCCGGCCGAGCTCGAGGTCCGGAGCGCCGGGGAGGCCGAGCATGGTGTTGCCGTCCTCGCCCCGCTCGCCGCGGGCACCGGTGTCACCCTTCTCGCCCTGGATGCCCTGGATGCCCTGGATGCCCTGGATGCCCTGGGCGCCGGTCTCGCCCTGGATGCCCTGAGCGCCGGTCGCACCGGTGTCGCCCTTCTCGCCCTGGATGCCCTGGGCGCCGGTCTCGCCCTGGATGCCCTGAGCGCCGGTCGCACCGGTGTCGCCCTTCTCGCCCTGGATGCCCTGAGCACCGGTCGCGCCGGTCTCGCCTTGGATGCCCTGGGCGCCGGTCGCGCCGGTGGCCCCGGTCTCACCCTGGATGCCCTGGGCGCCGGTCGCGCCGGTCTCGCCTTGGACGCCCTGGGCGCCGGTCGCGCCGGTCTCGCCTTGGATGCCCTGGGCCCCGGTGGCACCGGTCTCACCCTGGATGCCCTGAGCGCCGGTGGCGCCGGTCTCGCCCTGGCTGCCCGCCGCGCCCGTGTCGCCCTTCTCGCCTTGTACGCCAGCGGGGCCCTGCTCGCCCTGGGCGCCCGTTGCGCCGGTCGCACCAGTGGCGCCGTCAGCGCCGGTCGCACCGGTCGTTCCGATCGGACCAGCCGCGCCGGTGTCGCCCTTCTGGCCGCGCAGCTGGGCGGCGGTCAGCCCCTCCACGGTCGCGGCGTCGACCACGCCGGCGTCGGCGAGGCGCTGCAGGAAGGTCGCCAGCTGCGCGCGGCTGACCGCGGAGTCCGCGCAGAACAGGTCGGGGGCGCAGCCCTTGGTGATGCCGTTGTCGGCGAGCCACTGGATCGCTGCCGCGTGGGGGTTCTTGGCGTCGACGTCGCGCCAGACGCCACCCGTCGTCGCTGCGGCGACGGGGGCGGCGAGGGCACCGGCGAGGACGAGAGAGAGGACGGTCGTTCGTGGCCAGCGCATGGGCGGGCTCTCCTTGAGGTCTCGCCGGCTCGTGCAGTCGGCAGGGGAACATCGGTCCTCACAGCCACCGGGGAGAGCGGTCCCACCGAGCCCGCGCGCTGACCTCGGGTCCGAGCCAGGAACCCTTCAGCCGCACCGTGCTGCGCCGACCACGCATGCCGGCACGCGCCCGGTTCAACGGCGGTTCAGACACCTCGGCCCAGACACGAGGTTGACAGGTTCCGGGACGCCCGGCCGAGCCGTCGGCCGCTCGCTGAGGCGCCCGGGCCCGTGCTGCGGCAGGGCTGATCCGGCCGCGGCAACGACGATGGCCCGCCGGAACGGCGGGCCATCGGATGGAGCGGGGAGGCGTCAGCGGATGCTGCGCAGCACCGTCACGATCTTGCCCATGACGTGGGCGTCGTTGTCCGCGGTGACGGGGATGGGCTCGAAGGCCTCGTTCGCCGGGTCGAGGAACACCTCGCCGGAGCGGGTGCGGCGGTAGAACTTGACCGTCGCCTCGCCGTCGATCAGCGCGGCGCACATCTCGCCCTGCTCGACCTTCGGCTGCTCGCGCACGACGACGAGGTCGCCGTCCATGACGCCGGCCTCGATCATCGACTCACCGCGGACGCGCAGCATGAACAGCTGACCGTCACCGACCAGTTCCTTGGGCAGCGAGTAGACCGACTCGACCCGTTCCTCGGCCAGGATCGGACCACCGGCCGCGATCTCACCCACGAGCGGGATGTTGCGCCCCGAGGACGGCCGCACGTCGAGCGCGGTGTCGGGGTCACGCCCGAGCTCGAGCGCACGCGGCTTGGTGGGGTCGCGACGCAGGTACCCCTTGGTCTCGAGCGTCTCGAGCTGTCCGTGCACCGACGAGGACGATCGCAGGCCGACCGCATCGCCGATCTCACGCACCGACGGGGGGTAGCCGTGGGCGTCCACGTGGGCGTGGATGACTTCGAGGATGGCGCGCTGACGTGCGGTGAGATCACCGGCGTCGGCGGCGCGCGCGATGACGGCGTCGGTCACGGGTGGGTCCTGCGGGCTGGCCACGGCGAGGCTCCCTCGTTCGAACGGGCGTTCGTCACGCTACCACGGACGGCCACCGCACGCGAACACCCGTTCGCCACCATCGGACTTGACCTCCGAACGCCCGTTCGGCACGGTGCGGGAACAGGTGTTCGGCGAACGCCCGTTCGGAACGCCGTTCGGAAGACACCGAGGTCGGTGTCACACCCCCGGCGCACGATGCGCACCACACCGGAACACACCGGAACACACCGGAACACACCGGACCGCTCCGGACGTCGCAGCACCGCATCGCGGCACCGCCGGACACCACCCACCGCACCACGAGGAGCCACCATGAGCGCCCAGCCGACGGTCGACGTCCAGCCCACGCCCCGCTGGACCCCCGCCCTCGTGCCGGTCACGGCGTCCGAGCGTCGTGGCCGCTTCTCGGCGTTCAGCTCCCCACCGACCCAGGCCGAGGTCGCGGCGCTCCGTCCAGCGTCCCGCGCCTCGGCCTGGCGTCGGCGGTTCGGTGCCGTGGCCGTGCTCGTCCTGCTCGCGTTCCTGCTGACCGTGGCGGTCGGCCGGGTCACCGCGGACGCCGGCCTCGCCGACCCGGTCGCGGGAACGGTCACCATCGGGCCGGGCGAGACCCTCTGGGACGTCGCCACGGCGACCGCGCCGGTCGGGGTCGACGTGCGCGAGCAGCTCGACGCCATCGTCCAGCTGAACGGCTTCGACGGAACCGGGTCGGTGGAGCCGTGGACCGTCGTACTGTTGCCGGCCCGCTGAGCACGGCGGGCTCGCACGAGGGAGCGACGCGTGGCAGCTGACCCGGACGGTCCCGAGTACCACGACACCTTCATCACCGTCGCGCCGGACTGCCCCGTCGAGGCAGCGGTGGCACCCGAGCCGTACCGGGGCGAGCCGACGGTGGCGACGATCCAGCACGAGCTGCTCGCCGACGCCGCCTACGAGCTGTGCCAGAGCGACGTGCTCGTCCTCACCCACGCCCGCAAGCGCGGCCTCGACCTCGACGCATCGCCGGACGGCGGCGCATCGGTGCGTGCCGAGCTGTTCGCCACGCCGCAGGCGTGCCTGCGCGCCTCCCCGCTACCGAAGAGGTACGGGTGGGGCATCCACTTCGACGCCGACGGGCGCGCCGCGCTGCACGCCCTCGGGTCGGACAGCTACGCCCGCCTCGCCGCGGGCGAGGGCGTGACGACCGTCGTGCCAGCCATGCGCTCCAGCCGCCGCTGACCGTCGCACGGCGGGCCCGCCGTCGTCAACGGGTCGCCGGACGGGCGCGCCGGACGGGCGCG
>CAYSTY010000145.1:4374-6293 GCA_964433685.1 uncultured Actinomycetota bacterium
CGCCGGACGGGCGCGCCGGACGGGCGCGTCAGACGGGCGCGTCAGACGGGCAGGCCCAGGCCGCCGACCGGGCGCAGCTCGAAGCGCTCACCCATCCCCGCGATGATCGGTCGGGCGCGACCGATCACCTCCTGCACGCTCGCCAGCTCGAGCGACGCCACGTGGGCGTCCGCGTCGGTCCACACCTCCACCACCCACACCGCGTCCGGGTCGTCGTCGACCCGGTTGACGAGGTAGAGCAGGCACCCGGCGTCGGCCAGCGCGTCCGCGCCTTCGAGGAGGTAGCCGGCGAGCTCGTCGCCGTGTCCCGGCGCGGCCCGGAAGCTGCCGCAGAGGGTGTAACCAGCCTTCATGACGGTCCCTGTCGGGTCGGACCCTGTCGGGGGGCCCTGTCGAGGTCGGATCCTGTCGGGTCGGTCCCTGTCGAGGTCGCCCGGAGGACGACGTAGGTGGTGGTGCTGGTCAGGCGGACTTGGGCGGGGCTTCCTTGCGCAGGACCGACAGCTCCTGTTCGAAGTCCTCGGGACCCTGGAAGTCCTTGTAGACGCTGGCGAAGCGGACGTAGGCGACGTGGTCGAGCTCGCGCAGCTGGGTCAGCACCTGCAGGCCCACCTGTTCGGAGGTGACCTCGCCGGCGCCGAGGTCGCGCAGGGCGGCCTCCACCGCGGCGCTCGCACGTTCGAGGTCCGCGGCCGGGACGCGGCTCTTGGCCGCCCGGCTCATCCCTTCCAGGACCTTGGCGCGCGAGAAGGGCGACACCGTCCCCGAACGCTTGCGCACCAGCAGTTCGGGTAGCTCGATCCGTTCGAACGTGGTGAAGCGTTGGCCGCACGAACGGCACTCGCGGCGACGGCGGATCGCGTCCCCGACCGCAGCGGGGCGTGAGTCGACGACGCGGTCGTCGTCAGCACCGCAGATCGGACAGCGCACCGGGGCCTCCGCGACGAGCGGCCACGGTCGGGCCGCGTCGGAGCGCGGCCACCTCGGCCGCACGGCGGGAACCTACGACCCGAGCGTTCCCGAGGCGAGCACCCTGGTGCGCCCAGCGCTGCCGGCTAGCGTGGGCGCATGACCACCTGGCTGCCGGCGGGTCCACCCGCCCTCGCGATGTCCATCGGGGCCGACGCCGACGTCGTCGACGGTTGGCTCGTGCGCCCCTTCCACGCGGCTGCCGGCCTCGACGGTCCCGACGGGATCCTCCAGGGCGGGCTCGCCTCGGCCGCACCGACCGCGGCGGCGCGCCTGGCCGACCCGTTCGGCGCCCCCTTGACCTCGGTGAAGTCGAGGTTGCACGCCCCGACGCCGCTCGACACGGAGCTCACGGTCGCACTGCGGCCCGCGGACGGGGTCGCCCGCCACCAGGTCGAGCTGCGCGACGGGGAGCGCCTGCTCGTGTCGGCGACCGTCGAGCTCGCCGGGCGCGACCCCGCACCGTCGATCCCCGACCTCGCCGAGCTCGCCCGCCGCGAGCTGCCGGAGCTGACCGTCCACGACGAGTACCCGCACTGCTTCGTCTGCGGCCCCGACAGCGCCCACCCGCACGCGCAGCGGTGTGCGTTCGGTCACGTCGCCGACGACGCGGTCGTGCTGCCGTGGCTGGTCGACGACGAGCTCGCCGAACCGGGTCCGACCATCGATCCGCTGCTGACCGCGGCGGTCCTCGACTGCCCCGGGGTGTGGGCCGCGACCCCGACGCTCACCCGCGCCGGCTACGTGGGGTGCCTGCTCGCCGGCATGGAGGTGCGCTGGTACCGGGACGCGCCGGTGTACGAAGCGCTGCGCCTCGCCGCCCGCTTCGACCGCATGGACGGCCGCAAGATCGAGGTGCGCACGGCGCTCACCGACGAGGACGGGATGGTGTTCGCGGTCGCGTCGTCGCTGCACATCGCCGTCACCGAGGTCCCCTCGCTCACCTGACC
>CAYSTY010000146.1:0-6284 GCA_964433685.1 uncultured Actinomycetota bacterium
CCGACCCGTCGACGACCGAGCCGCGATCGACCGCACCATGGTCGTCGGCGCGGTCCCCCGTGCCACGATCCAGCTGCACGTGGTCTCCGGCGCCTCCCCCGCGTCCGCGCCGGTCACCGGCACCCGCTTCGTGATCGGTCGGTTGCCCTCGTGCGGGCTGACCCTCGACGACACGACCGTCTCGCGCGAGCACGCCGCCCTCGTCCGCCGCGGCGAGACCTGGTGGGTGGTCGACCTCGGCTCCACCAACGGCACCAAGGTCAACGGCCGGCGCGCGGCCGAGCAGCCCATCGCGGTCGGCGACCGGCTCGAGCTCGGTGACGTCGTCCTCGAGCTGGCGGGGGGCTGAAGGTGCTGCCCACCGTCCTGCTGACGCTGCTGAAGTTCGCGTTGCTGCTCGCGCTCTACCTGTTCCTGGCCCGCACCGTCCGGGCCGTCGCGGTCGACCTCTACGGCCCGAAGCGCCGCGCCGCACCGCCGCGCCCGGCCGTCGCCGCGCCGGCCGAAGCGCCACGCAGGTCGCGCAAGGTCCCGCGTGAGATCGTCGTCCACAGCCCGACCGGCGCACCGGCGGTCCGCCCGCTCAGCAAGCGACCCATCACCCTCGGTCGGGCCGGGCACGTCGACATCGTGCTCGACGACGTCTACGCCTCCGACGAGCACGCACAGCTGCAGCCCGACGGCGACGGGTGGACGGTGCGCGACCTCGGCTCCACCAACGGGACCTTCCTCAACGGTGCCAAGCTGACCCGGCCGACACCGCTCGCGGCAGGTGACCAGCTCCGCCTCGGCAAGACCCGGGTCGAGGTGCGTCGATGAGCGCGCCGCGGACCGACGCAGCAGGCCTGACGGACGTCGGGCGGGTCCGCGAAGCGAACGAGGACGCCTACTTCGTCGGTGAGACCGTCGTCGCCGTGGCCGACGGCATGGGTGGCCACCTCGCGGGCGAGGTGGCGTCCGCGACCGCGCTCGAGCCGGTCGAACAGCTCGACGGGCGAGCGTTCGAGGACGGTCCCGCCGCGCTCGACGCGTTGCGGGACGCGGTCGTGCAGGCCAACACCAACGTCTCGCGGATGGCCCACGAGGAACCCACCTACCGCGGCATGGGCACGACCCTGACGGTCGCGCTGGTCGATGGCCGACGGCTCCACCTCGCCCACGTCGGCGACTCCCGGGCCTACCTACTGCGCGGCGACCGGTTCTCGCAGCTGACCGACGACCACACCCTGGTCCAGCACCTGGTCGACGAGGGTCAGATCACCCGCGAGGAGGCGGCCACCCACCCGCAGCGCTCGATCATCACCCGGGCCATCGGCGTGTCGGAGGACATCGACGTCGATGCGCTCTCGCTCGAGCTCGACCCGGGCGACCAGTTGCTGCTGTGCTCCGACGGGCTCACCGGCGTGGTCGACGACGACCGGATCGCACGCGAGCTGGCCAGCCGCGACGACGCCGAACGGACCCTCAAGCGTCTCGTCGACGCGGCCAACGCCGGCGGCGGTCCGGACAACATCACCGTGGTGCTGCTGCGCTACGGCGACGGATCGTCCGGGGGCGCCGCGGCCGCGTCCGCCAGCGAGGACGACCCCGACGACGATGACACGGGACCGTTCGGCGGCCCCGACCCCACCGCCGGTGGCGGTGAACGCGCACCGGTGCTGATCGGCACCCGGTCGGAGGGCGACGAAGCCGACTGGGCCGAGCGTCTCGGCAACTACGGCGCGCTGAACCCCGCCGGGGTGGGGACGGCCACCCGCGACGACGCCGGCGGTGAGCGACGGGCCACCCGGCGGCTCGGCCGGCTCGCCATCGTGCTGGTGTCCGTGGCGGTGCTCGCCGGTCTGGCCGTCCTCGGCGCCCGGTTCCTCATCGACCGGTCCTACTACGTCGGTCTCGACGGCGAGGACGTGGTCATCTACCGCGGCGTCGACCTCTCCCTCGGGCCGTTCGACCTCGGCCGTGTCCACGAGCGCACCGATCTCTCCGTCGACCAGGTGCCCTCCTGGTACGCCGAGTCGCTCGAGGGCGGGGTGACCGCCGCCGACCTCGTCGATGCCCGCCGGATCGTGGACAACGCCCCCCGGCGCGACGAACCGTCCGATGACGCAGCGACCGCCGGCACGGACGCGGACGCCACACCGTGAGCTCGGCGACTGCGGCCGGCGGTGCTCGGCTGCGGCGGCGCGAGCTGTCGCTGCTGATCGGCGCGACGCTGGTCGCCTGCGGCGCCGCCGCCCTCCTGCAGCTGTCCCAGACGCCGGACGTCCCGCTCCAGGCGCTCACACCGGTGCTCGCCGTCGCCGCGGGCGGGTTCGTCGCCCACCTCGCCGTCCGGGCGCTCGCCCCCCACGCCGACCCGACGCTGCTGCCGCTGGCGGTGCTGCTCAACGGGCTCGGCATCGTGTTCGTCCGGCGCGTCGACCTGGCCACCGACGGCACCCTCGCGCCGACGCAGGTGGTGTGGTCGATCGTGTCGATCGGCGCCATGTGCGCCCTGCTGCTGGTGATCCGCGAGCTGCGCCAGCTCGGCCGCTACCAGTACACCTTCGGTCTGCTGACCATCGTGCTGCTGCTGCTGCCGATGGTCCCCGGCATCACCGCCGGGACCATCAACGGCGCCCGCCTGTGGGTCCGCATCGCCGGGATGACCATCCAGCCGGGTGAGATCGCCAAGCTGACGATGATCGTCTTCCTCGCCGGCTACCTCGAACGCAACCGGGCACTGCTGTCGGTCGCCACCCAGCGCATCGGGCCGTTGCTGCTGCCCGCCGCCCGCTACCTCGCACCCGTGCTGGCCGCGGCGGGCGCCGCGCTGGTGGTCATGGCGGGCCTGCGCGACCTCGGTTCGGCGCTGCTGTTCCTCGGCACCTTCGTCGCCGTGCTCTACGTCGCCACCGGCCGCCCCGCCTACCCGATCGTCGGCGCGCTGTCGTTCGGGGTCGGGGCCTTCATCGCCTACCAGGCGTTCTCGCACGTGCGGGTCCGCGTGTCGATCTGGCTCGACCCGTGGAGCCAGGTCCAGGACGCCGGCTACCAGATCGCCCAGTCGCTGTTCGCCCTGGGCACCGGTGGGCTCACCGGCACCGGCCCCGGGTTCGGTCGACCGCAGGACATCCCGTTCAGCTCCACCGACGCGATCTTCTCGGTCATCGGTGAGGAGCTGGGACTGCTCGGGGCGACCGCGCTGCTGCTCGCCTTCCTGCTGCTGGTGGTCCGCGGGTTCAAGGTGTCGCTGACCGCCAAGGACGAGTTCTCCACCCTCCTCGCGCTCGGGATCACGGTCACGATCGCGTTCCAGACCTTCGTCATCGTGGGCGGCCTGACCCGCCTGGTGCCGCTGACCGGCATCACGCTGCCGTTCGTGTCCTACGGCGGCTCGTCGCTGCTGGCCAACTACCTGCTCGTGGGGCTGCTGATCCGCGCCAGCGACGAGTCCCGCGCCCAGGCCATCGGCCGCGAACGGCGCCGGGCCGCGGCCCCGAAGGTGGTGTCCGGGTGAACCGCGCCATCGGTCGCGTCGCCGCCGTGGTCCTCGTGCTGTTCGGGGCGCTGTTCGTCAACCTCAACGTCATCACGTTGCTGCAGGCCGACGACCTGGCCAACCACCCCGCCAACCGTCGGCTGATCATCCGCGAGTACGCCATCGAACGCGGCCCCATCGTGGTCGGCGAGGAGGCGATCGCCCGCAGCGTGCCGACCGAGACCGGCGACCTGCGGTACCTGCGGACCTACGCCGACGGGCCGCTGTACGCCCACATCACCGGCTACTACTCGTTCCTGCTGCAGCGCGCGGGCCTCGAGTCCACGCTCAACGAGGACCTGACGGGACGCAGCACCGAGGAGGTGGCGCAGAACCTCGGCGAGCTGCTCGGCGCCAGCGACCGGGCCGGTAACACCGTGCTGCTGACCATCGACCCCGACGTGCAGCGCGCCGCCGCCGACGCCCTCGGCGACGTGGTCGGCGCGGTCGTCGCGATCGAACCCAACTCCGGCGCGGTGCTGGCCAGCTACGCCAACCCGACCTACGACCCGAACCCGCTGTCGTCCCACGACGCGGCCGAGATCCGCACCACCTGGGAGGCGCTCAACGCCGACGAGTCCCGACCGCTGGTGGACCGGGCCCTGCGCGAGACCTACCCGCCCGGTTCGACCTTCAAGCTGGTCACCGCCGCGGCCGCGCTCGAGGCCGGGGTGCAGCCCGAGGACGAGTTCGAGGACCCCGAACGCTTCGACGTCCCCCAGACCTCCGCCGACATCGGCAACTTCGGGGGTGGGCGCTGCAACGGCGGCGAGCCGCTGACCCTCGCCCACGCCCTCCGGGTGTCGTGCAACACCACCTTCGCCGAGCTCGCGCTCGACCTCGGCGCGGACGGGCTCGCCGACCAGGCGGAGCGCTTCGGTTTCAACGCCGAGGTCCCCTACGAGCTCGGCGTCGCGCAGTCGTTCATCCCCCGCGACCAGGACGTGCCGTCGGTCGCCCAGTCCGGCATCGGCCAGCGCGACGTGCGTGCCACCCCGATGCAGATGGCCCTGCTCACCGCATCCATCGCGAACGGCGGCCAGCTCGTGCGCCCCCACATCGTGCAGTCGGTCCGCGACCCCGCCGGTCAGCAGCTGCGTGGACCCGCGGGAGCCGCGTGGGAGCTGCGCGGCAGCGGTGACACGCCGGTCTCGCCGCGCACCGCCGAGCAGCTGCGCCGGATGATGGTCGACGTGGTCGCCGACGGCACCGGCTCGCGGGCCCGGATCGACGGCGTCGAGGTCGGCGGCAAGACCGGCACCGCCCAGACCGGCGGGGACCCGACGGTGTGGTTCGTCGGCTTCGCCGGGGACGACGTGGCCGTCGCCGTGGTCCTGCCCGACAGCAGCCAGGACGCCACCGGTGGGGCTCTGGCCGCCCCCATCGCACGGGCCGTGATGGCAGCGGCGCTCGACCGGTGAAGCGGTCGCGGGGACGCCGAACGCTACGCTCAGCCGTCGCACCCCCGGTCCACGCGTCGGATCCCGGCGCCCCACTCCCCCGACCGAACCCCCCGATCCACGGAGCTCTCGGTGAGTGAAGGTCGCGTCCTCGCCGGACGCTACGAGCTGTCACGTCTGCTCGGGCGCGGCGGCATGGCGGAGGTCTTCGCCGCGCACGACCGCACCCTCGGCCGCGAGGTCGCGGTCAAGGTCCTGCTCGACCGGTTCCGGGAGGACGAGAGCTTCACCCGCCGCTTCCAGGACGAGGCCCGCCACGTCGCCCGGCTCAACCACCCCAACCTCGTCGCGGTGTACGACACCGGCCAGGACCAGGGCCAGCCCTTCATCGTCATGGAGCTGGTGGACGGGCGTTCGCTCCAGGAAGCCATCGACGCCGGCGGGCTGACCGAGGACCGCGCCCTCGAGGTCGTCGCCGACGTGTGCTCCGCCCTCGGGTACGCGCACGAGCGGGGGCTGATCCACCGCGACATCAAGCCGGGCAACATCCTGCTGTCGGACGACGGCACGGTGAAGGTCACCGACTTCGGCATCGCGCGCGCCGTCGACAACGAGACCGTCACCCGGACCGCGGCCGTGCTCGGCACCGCCGCCTACCTGTCCCCCGAGCAGGCCCAGGGTCTGGACGTCGACGCCCGCAGCGACCTGTACTCGCTCGGCGTCGTGCTCTACGAGTCGCTCACGGGTGTCCAGCCGTTCCGCGGCGACTCCGCGGTCACCGTCGCCTACCAGCACGTCCAGGAGCCGCCCCGCCCGCCCCGGGAGCTCGACCCCTCCATCTCGCCCGCCGCCGAAGCCATCGCGATGCGGGCGCTGGCCAAGAACCCGGTCAACCGCTACCGCGACGCGTTCGAGATGCGCGACGACCTGCTCAACGCGCGCGCCGGTGGACCCGTCGCCGCCCCGGCCGTGATGACCGCGGACGAGACGGCGCTGCTCGCCCCCGCCGCGGCCACCTCGGTCATCCGTGGCGAGGACGAGGACAAGCGCCGCCGCGGCACGACCTACGTGCTGCTCACCATCCTGGCGATCCTGGCCATCGCCGGGCTCGTCTGGCTGCTGATGAACCTGATGAGCGGTGACGACGTGCAGGAGGTCAACGTCCCCGAGGTGATCGGTCTCACCGAGGAGCTCGCGCGCGAACAGCTCGAAGCGGTCGGGCTCGAGGTCGGCGAGGTCACCGAGGAACCGGACGACGAGGCCGAACCCGGCACCATCGTCGACCAGGACCCCGGCCCCGGGGAACAGGTCGAGGAGGGCAGCCGGATCGACCTCGTGGTCTCCACCGGGACCGAGGAGGTCGC
>CAYSTY010000147.1:0-6284 GCA_964433685.1 uncultured Actinomycetota bacterium
CGCTCATCGTGCTCGGCATCGGGGCGGTGGTCCTGGCCTACGCGGCGCGCTACTTCGCCCCCGACGAGGGGCGCAAGGCCAGCCGGTACCTGGCGCTGCTGACCTTCTTCGCCGGTGCGATGCTCGGTCTCGTCCTCGCCGACGACATCATCCTGCTGTTCGTGTTCTGGGAGCTGACCAGCGTCTCGAGCTTCTTCCTCATCGGCGGCCTCGGTGAGGGCAAGGCCGGCGCGACCCGCGCCTTCCTGGTCACCTCCATCGGCGGGCTCGCGCTGCTCGCCGGTGCCATCCTCCTCGGGGTGGTCGGCAGCTCGACCTCGCTGAGCACCCTGGCGGCCGACCCCTCGGCCGTGGTCGACTCCCCGCTCGCGCCCGCGATCGTGGTGCTGCTGCTGCTCGCGGTCGCCACCAAGTCGGCGCAGCTGCCGTTCCACTTCTGGCTCCCCGGCGCCATGGTCGCCCCGACCCCGGTCAGCACCTACCTGCACGCCGCGACGATGGTCAAGGCCGGCATCTACCTGCTGTTCCGCGCGACCGACGTGCTCGCCGAGGTCCCGATGTGGACCCCGACCCTCGTGATCCTGGGGGGTGCGACCGCCGTCTTCGCCGCGTTCGTCGCGGTCACCCAGGACGACCTCAAGGGGCTGCTCGCCTACTCCACGGTCAGCCAGCTCGGCATGATCGTCCTGGTCCTCGGGGTGGGCACCCCGCTCGCCGTCGCGGTCGCAGCGCTCTACACCCTGTCGCACGCGCTCTACAAGGCGACGCTGTTCATGACCGTCGGCATCGTCGACCACGAGACCGGCACGCGGTCGCTGGCCGAGCTCGGCGGGTTGCGTCGCACCCTGCCGCTGACCGCCGTCGCCGGCGCCCTCGCCGCCATCTCCATGGCCGGGCTGATCCCGCTGGTGGGCTTCGTCGCCAAGGAGGAGGCGTTCCACGCCCTGCTCGGCGCCGAGGTCGCCTGGATCGGACCGGTCGGGACCGCCCTGGCCGTCCTGGCCAGCTTCGGCACCTTCGCCTACAGCGCGCGCTACTACCTCGGCACCTTCGAGGGCCCCGTCCGCACGCCGGCGCACCGGGCGCCGGTCGGGTTCGCGATGCCGGCGGTGCTGACCGCCGTGGCGGGGCTGGCGCTCGGTCTGATGGTGCCGGTGCTCGATCCGATCGTGAACGCCGTCGCACGGGACGCCACCGGCACCGATCCCGAACTGCACCTGGCGCTGTGGCACGGGTTCACGCTGCCGCTCGGGTTGTCGGCGCTGGTGGTCGTCGTCGGCACCACGCTCTACCTACGACGCGACGCGGTCATCGCCGCGCTCACCCGCCGACGGTCGCCCCGCGGCGCCGACGTGTTCGACCGCGCCTACGACGGGCTGCTCGCCTTCGGTGGCCGCGTCGGTCGGGTCGCCGACCAGGACTCGCCCGCCACCTACCTGCTCCCGGTCATCGGCATCGTGCTCCTGGTGACCGGGGCGGTGACCCTCGGTGTGGACCGCTCCCTGCTGGCACCACCGGCGTCCTGGCAGGGCATCGACGTGGCCATCATCGTGCTGCTCGCCGCCGCGGTCATCGGCGTCGCGCTCGCCGACAGCCGGATGGGTGCCATCGGCGCACTGGGCCTGGCCGGGTTCTCCGTCGCGGTCTGGTTCGTCGTGCTCGGCGCACCCGACCTCGCGCTCACGCAGCTGCTGATCGAGACGCTCACCGTCACGGTGGTGGTGCTCGTCTTCCGCCGGTTGCCCGCAGCCTTCCCCCGGTCCGGTCGCACGCGCCGACGGGGTGCGCTGCCCATCGCCCTCGGTGTGGGGGTGTTGGCGACCGCGGCCACCTACCTGGCGACCGGTCGCCGCGACCTTTCCGAGCCGGGGGCGGGGTTCCTCGCCGAGGCCGAGGCGCTCACCGGCGGTTCCAACGTCGTCAACACCATCCTGGTCGACTTCCGCGCGCTGGACACCCTCGGCGAGGTGGTGGTCCTGGCCGTCGCCGCCATCGGCATCCTCGCCGTCGTGCGGATGGTCACCGACCATCCGGTCCCGATGCCGCGCCACCACGCCGCCGACGATCCCGGCGAGGCCGAACCCGAGCCCGCCCTCGGCGACGCACGGTGGGGCGGTGCCGGGATGATCGGGTCGGGCCTGCTGCGCACCGGCGCCCGAGGGTTGGCGCCCCTCATGGTCATCGCCTCGCTGTGGCTGCTCGTGCGCGGTCACGACAACGTCGGCGGGGGCTTCATCGGCGGTCTCACCGGTGGCGCGGCGGTGGTGCTGCTGTACTTCAGCGCCGGCCACCAGCAGGTCTGGCGCGCGCGTGCCCTGCGGACGGTGCGGATGATCGCCGTCGGCGTCGGGGTCGTCGTGGTCTACGGCCTCGGCGGGTTCCTGTGGGACGGCGCGTTCCTCGCTGGCGCCAAGGTGCCGCTGCCCCTCGTCGGTGAGGTGGCCGCATCGCTGGTGTTCGACGTCGGGGTCTACGTCGTGGTGGTCGGCCTCGTCGCCGGCGTGCTTCGCCACCTCGGCCAAGGCGTCCTCGGGACCTCCCCGGAGGTCGACGAGGCCGCCACGAGCCGGGCCGAGACCCTGCGGAAGGGAGCCGCGACGTGACCGCCGCCATCATCGTGGGTGTGCTCGCCGCCGGCGGGACCTACCTCGTCCTCCAGCGGGGCATCGTGCGCATCGCGCTGGGTTTCGTCCTGCTCGGCCACGCGGCCACGACGGCGCTCCTGGCCGCCGGTGACATCAGCCGCCGTGACCCCGCCTTCACCGACGTGGCCGCCACCAACCCGGGTGACCCGCTCCCACAGGCCTTCGCGCTGACCGCGATCGTGATCTCGTTCGCGGTCACCGCCTTCCTGCTCACGCTGGCCTACCGCAGCCGCGACACGCTCGGCCACGACGACGTCGAGGCAGCACACGACCCGAGCCAGCTGCGCACCGCGGACCAGGCCACGGGCGTCTCGGCCACCGGCCACCTCGACGGCGACGGCGACACCGGGGAGGCACGCTCGTGAGCCACGCCGCCCTCCTCGTCGCCCCCTTCGTCATCCCGCTGCTGGCGGCCGTCGCCGGTCTGCTGCTGCGGCGACAGCGGACCGCCCAACGCGTGGTGTCGGCCGCGATGTTCGCCGGCCTGCTCGCCACGGGCGTCGCCCTCGTCGCCGCCACGCGCGACGGCGGCGCGATCGCGACCCGCGTCGGGAACTGGCCGACCGGGCTGGCCATCCCCTGGGTCGCCGATGGCGCCTCCGCGCTGTTCGTGCTCGCGGCGGTGGCCGTCAGCGGTCTGTGCATCGTGGTCGCCGTCGCCCGAGACGAGGACCGCCACCAGCTGTTCCACCCGCTCGTGGCCATCCTGCTCGCGGGCGTGCTCGGCTCGTTCGTGACCGGCGACCTGTTCAACCTCTTCGTGACCTTCGAGGTCATGCTCATCGCGTCCTACGTCCTCGTCGCGCTCCGGGGTGGACGCGACGAGGTGCGGGCCAGCGTCATCTACGTCGCGGTCAACCTGCTGGCCTCGACGGTCCTGCTCATCGGGATCGCGCTGGTCTACGGCGCCGCCGGGACGGTCGAGCTGGCCGCCCTCCACGAGGTGGTCACGCGCGTCCCGAACGCCGGCATCGGGGCCTCGCTCGTCGCGGTCGCGATCGCGGTCAAGGCGTCGCTGGTCCCCGTCCACGCCTGGCTCCCCCGGGTCTACCCGGTCGCCGGACCGGCCGTCACCGCCCTGTTCTCGGCGCTGCTGACCAAGGCCGGTGTGTACGTGCTGTACCGGCTGTCGGCGACCGTGTTCGCCGATCACAGCGGGTACCGGACCGCCCTCCTGGTCGCCGCCGGCGTCACCATGGTGGTCGGTGTGCTGGGGGCCGTGGGACGCGGCGACGTCCGCGGCATCCTCTCGTTCCACATGGTCAGCCAGGTCGGCTACCTCGTCCTCCCGGTCGGGCTCGGCACGGCCGCCGCGTTCACCGCCGGCCTCGTCTACCTCCTGCAGTACCTCGCGGTGAAGGGCTCGCTGTTCCTCAGCGCCGCCGCCATCGAGTCGCTCGCCGGGACCGGCCAGCTCGCCCGACTCGGCGGGATGTTGCGGACCCGCCCCGCGATCGCGATCGGCTTCCTGCTCCCGGCGCTCAGCCTCGCCGGCATCCCACCGACCTCCGGTTTCGTCGGCAAGTTCCTGCTGGTGCGGGCCGCCTTCGAGGTCGACCACCTCGTGATCGGTGGAGTCGCGGTGGCGGTCAGCTTCGCCACGTTGCTGTCGATGCTGAAGATCTGGAACGGCGCGTTCTGGGGCGAGCCGAGCCCGGACGTCGTCAGCGAACCGGCGGGTGTCCGTCTCGGCCTGGTCGCCGTCGCCGGTGGCGCCGGGGACCACGACCCCGCCGCGGTCCGTCGCCTGCGCACCCCTCGTTCGATCGCGCTGGTGGCTCCGGCGCTGATCGTCGGCGCGCTCGTGCTCGTGCTCGGTGTCATCGCCGGGCCGTTCGTCGACCTGGTCCAGCCGGCAGCAGAATCCCTGGTCGACCCGACCGCGTACCTCGACGCCGTCCGGGAGGCGTGACCGTGGCCCTCGTGCGCCTGCTCCGACGGACACCCCACATCGTGTTCGCGCTGCTGTACTTCACCTACGAACTGGTGGTGGCCAACGCCCGCCTGGCGTGGGACGTGATCACCCCCGGGCTACCCACCACGGCCGGCATCATCCAGGTGCCCACCGCCGCCCGCACCGACGCCGAGCTGTTCCTGGTCGCCAACGCCATCTCGATGACGCCCGGCACCTTGACGCTGGAGATCGACAAGGAAGGGGGGTGGCTGTTCGTGCACACGCTCTACGCCGAGGACCGCGGCCACTTCCTCGACCAGATCGCCGGCCTCGAACGGGTCCTGCTCAAGGCGGTGCGCGGATGACCTTCGTCGACCTCGCCCTCCTCGGCCTCGGCGTGGCGTTCGCCCTCGGGCTGCTGCGGGTGATCCGCGGGCCAGGGGTCGCCGACCGGGCCGTCGCCACGGACGTGTGCCTGTTCGCGGTCGTCGGCGTCATCGCCCTCACGGTCGTGCGCACCGGCGCCGAACAGTTCGAGGACGTCGTGCTGATCGCGACGCTGCTCGGGTTCCTGGCGACCATCGCCATCGCCGCGCTCATCGGGAGGGGACGCTGATGATCAGCCTGACCGACCTCGTCGCCAGCGTCCTCATCGGCAGCGGCGTGATCCTGATGGTCCTCGCCGGCGTCGCGCTGCACCGGATGCCGGACGTGCTCGCCCGCGGCAACGCCTCGACCAAGGCGGCCGGCCTCGGCCTCGCGTCGGTGCTCGGCGGCACCGCCGTCGCCATCGGCAGCGCGGAGGCGTACGTCAAGCTGGGCCTGGCGATCGTGCTGCAGTTCATCGCCGCGCCCGTGGCCGGACACGTGATCGCACGCGCCGCCTACCGCTCGGGCGCGCCCTTGTCGGACGTCACCCGGATCGACGAGATCGCCGAGCTCGAGCCCGAGGAACGGCCGTGACGGCCGTTCACCCGGCGTCGGTCTCCGTGTCGTCAGCGACGGCCGCATCCTCGTCGGCGGCGACGACGACGAGCACCTGGTCCGCGTCGACCTGCTGACCCGCCACGACCCGGACCTCGGCGACGGTGCCGGCGAACGGTGCGGTGACGCGGTGCTCCATCTTCATCGCCTCGACGGTGCACAGCAGCTGCCCGTCGGTCACAGGGTCGCCTTCGGCGACGGCGACCGCCACGACCGAGCCCGGCATCGGCGCCAGCGTCGCCCCCGCGACCTGCTCGACGGTGGCCTCCGGGAACCGGGCCACCTCGTGGAGGGTCACCCGTCCCGCCGGCGTCCTGACCGCGTGGACCTGACCGCGGGTCGTGATCGTGACGTGGTGGCGGTGCCCGTCGACCTCGACGGCGACCCGGTCCCCGGACCCGCCGCGGTCGTGGACGGTCCGGACCTCGGTGTCGTTCGCCACGTCGGCGTCGGCCTCGGCCGGGCGCAGTTCGATGGCGCCGTCGCGGCGGCACCGGTAGCGCAGGCGATGCTCCTCACCGGCCACGGTGTACGCCACCTCGGGGTCGAACGCTCCGGCGTTGGTGAACCCCGGGCGTACCGCCGGCAGCTCGGTCGGCCCACGCCCCACAGGGTCGCGCCGCCGCCGGACCTCGGCCACGACGGCTGCCGCCAGCGCGACGAGGACCGCGTCGGTCGCCGGGGAGACGCGCCGGTCGTCGTCGGCCGGGTACCGCTCGGCGAGGTACGCGGTGGTGGTGTCCCCGGCGAGGAAGCTCGGG
>CAYSTY010000148.1:0-6240 GCA_964433685.1 uncultured Actinomycetota bacterium
GCGACCTCCACCTTGGCAAGGTGGCGCTCTAGCCAACTGAGCTACATCCGCGTGCTGCGGCGGGGGACGGTACTCGCCCGCCTGACGGCCAGCAAACTCGCCCGCGCGTCGTGCGGCGAGCGCGTCACCGGCCGGAGGAACCGAACCCGCCCGCGCCGCGGACCGTGTCGCCGAGCTCGGCGACCTCGACCACGGTGGCGTGCCCGACACGCTGGAGCAGGAGCTGCGCGATGCGTTCGCCCCGGGCCACGGTGACCGTGTCCGGACCGAGGTTGATCAGCAGGACCTGCAGCTCGCCGCGGTAGCCCGCGTCGATCGTGCCCGGCGCGTTCGCGACCGTGAGACCGTGGCGACGGGCCAACCCGGAACGGGGGTGGACCAGTCCCACCCACCCGCGTGGGATCGCGAGCTTCAGACCCGTCGGCACGGCTGCGCGTCCACCCGGCGCGAGGGTGGCGTCGGCTGCCGCAGCGAGGTCGAGCCCGGCGTCGCCATCGTGGGCGTAGGACGGCAACGGCAGCTCGGGATCGAGCCGGACCACCGTCAGCTCGAGGGTGTCCTCGGCCGGCCGGGCACCGCGCACGTCACCGCGCACGTCACCGCGCACGTCCTGGGTGTCCCGCGGTCGCTTCCCCACGTCGGTCCCTCGTCTCCCGTGTCCGGGCACGGGCCTCGTCCGGACGGCCGGCGTCCCGACGGTCCCTGTCGCCCGACCGGGGAGGGCGCCGACCCGACCGGCGCCGACCCTACCCTCGTCCCCCTCCCCTCCCGGCACCCCGGTCGCTGCTGCCCTGCCCGCATCCGACCCCGCATCCGACGCGGACGATCCGAGCGACCTCGTGTGCGTGCCGTCCCGCCCTCCGCTCCCGCTCGTCGAGGTCCGCCGTGTCCGCACCTGTCTCCACGCCCTCCGTGTCCGGCTCCGGTGGAGCCGGCACACCGATCGACGCCCCGCCACCGCGCCGCGACCCCAACCGTGTCCCCAAGCGGCTCGCCGCGGGAGCGCTCGTCGCCACGCTCGGCTTCGGGGGCCTCGCCGCGGTCGACCACATCCGCACCGAGGACGCCGCGGCGGCCGCGGCCGAGGAGCGCACCGCACGCAACGCCCTGGCGCGCGACCTCGACGCGGTGCGCACCACCATCGCCGACCCGGCCCGGGACGGCCAGAACACCGCATCCGCGCTGCTGCGCCACCAGCTCCTGGTCGTCGCCGGGGAGGCGCCCGACGGGGACGTGGGCGACCGCCTGGTCGAACAGCTGCGGACGGCCGGCGCGGAGCTCGAGGAGGCCGCCGCGACACCGATGCCACAGCGGCCGACGACCGTCGCCGTCGCCGTCGTGGACCCGGTCTTCGACCGCCTCACCGGTCTGGAGGCACAGGCCACGGACCTCGCCGAACGGTTCGTCACCGCAGCTGACGAGGCCGATGCGTGGCTGACGGCGGTCAGCGACCTCGAGGCCGCGGCGCGGACGTACGCCGCGTCAAGCGACGAACTGCCGAGCGGCGAGGACCCGGGCACGATCGCCGACGCCTGGCGTGCCGAGGTGGCGCGGCTCGAGGGCTACGCGGATGCGGTCGAGGCAGCCGGAGGGCACCGGGCCAGCGCCACGCTCGCCGAGGCCCACGGTCAGCTCGTCACGGGCATGCGCGAGGTGGCCGACGACGCCATCGACCGGCTCGAGGCCGGCGACCTCGACGGGTACAACGCGCTGCTCGCCGAGCGGCTCGGGGACGACGATCCGTTCGACTTCCGTGCCGCGTTGACCGGCGCGCGCGAGGAGGTCGCGACCGACGCCGTGGACGGACCGCTCGAGGCGACCCGGGCACGCGCGCTCGGGCTGCTGACCGAACTCGAGCAGCTGCGCCGGACGACCCCGGCCCGGCTCGCCGGGCAGCCGGTCTGACCGGCTCAGCCGCGCGCCGCGCCACCCTCGCCGTCGGCGAGGCCACGGCGGACCAGCTCGCCGCGCGTGTCGACCGCGTCGGCGGACCGACGTAGCTCGGCCACCGCGTCGAGCAGGAACCCGGTGATGCGTTCGAGGTCGGGCAGGGCGTCGTAGTCGCTGATCAGCCCGACGTTGAGCCAGCCGTCGATGGAGGTCACCCCGACCGCGTACGACTGCGTCGGCGTGAGCGGCGTGAAGGGGAACGACCCGAGCAGACGCGCCCCGAGGCAGTGCAGTGGCTGCTGGGGGCCGGGCACGTTGGCGACCATGAAGTTGTACAGCCGGCCACGGGCGGCGGCACGGGACGCCATCGCGTGGATGGTCGGCGGGGCGAACTGGCCGAGCTCGGTGAGGAAGCTCGCGCCCACCGCCTGGTGGGAGCTGACCACGTCCGCCATCGCCGACGCGCAGACCCGCAACCGCTCCACCGGATCCATCTCGAACATGGGCAGGTCGACGGAGACCGACACGACCCGGTTGCCGAGGGCGTGACCGTTGGCCGCGGCGCGCGTCGCCACGGGCACCACGACGCGGTGCCAGAGCTTGTCGGTCCGCACGCCCCGGGTGCGCAGGTACCGGCCCGTGGCGTCCGCGACGGTGGCGAGGACCACGTCGTTGACGGTCGTACCGAACGCGTCCTTGACCGTCTTGGCCTCGGCCAGCGGGATGCGTTGCACCGCGAGGCGGCGGTGCTGACCCGGCGGTTGGTTCAGCAGCGACCGTGGCGCCCGGGACGAGAGGTTGGAGCGCGCCATGGAGACCACCCCGAGGCCCACCTTCGCCGCCCGCAGCAGCGACCGTGCCGGCGCGCTGACGAGCTCGCGCCCCACCCGGTAGGCCTCCATCGGCGAGGACGACAGGTCCCCCACGGTGTCGAGCGCCAGCGCCCCCGCGGAGGGCGTCGGTGCCGGCGACCACGGTTCGGGTTCGGGGACCTCGGCACCCAGCTCGGGTGCGCCGTCGAGCATCACCGTGGCGATGTCCATCCCCGCGAGGCCGTCCACCATCGCCTGGTGGGTCTTGCTCAGGATCGCGAAGCGTCCCTCCTCGAGCCCCTCGATGACGTAGATCTCCCACAGGGGACGGCCACGGTCGAGCGGCCGCGACAGGATCCGGGCGCTGTACTCGGTCAGCTGGGCCATCGTCCCCGGCGCCGGGAGCGCCGCGTGGCGGACGTGGTAGCTCAGGTCGAAGTCGGGGTCGTCGACCCACAACGGGTTGCCGAGCCCGAGCGGCGCGGCCAGCAGCTTCTGGCGGTACCGCGGGACCAGGTGCAGCCGGGAACGCATCAACGCGAGGAAGCGCGCGAACCGCGACTGCGCCGCGTCGTCGGCCAACGGCGGCGGCGTGTCGAACACCAGCAGCCCGCCGACGTGCATGTGGACGTTGGAGCGCTCCATCTCCAACAGCGACGCGTCCACCGAGGACAGGCGCTCGCCGTGCCCCGGTGAGCTCCCCTGCGCGTGCGCCTCCACCACGTCCCGCCTCCCGACGGCGGCAGCCTAGCCCCGGCCGTCGACCGTCCGGCCGGCTGGCACGGACCGTGGAGGGCGCCTCAACCGCGGTCGGGGACGGTGACGCTGATGGGCCGCCGCGTCCCCACGCCGCGGATACGGACCGGTCGCAGACGACGGGTGGCGTACCCGCCGCCCTCGAGGACCTCGGTGAGCTGCTCGTCCGCGAGCAGCCGCCACGGGCGTGCCAGATCGGTGAGCCGGGCGGCGAGGTTGACCGGTGCCCCGAACACGTCGCCCTCGCGGACGATCGTGGTGCCGGAGGTCAGCCCGCCACGCAGCGGGACGTCCTCGAGGGCGGGGACGGCCGTGGTCAGCTCGAGCATCGCCTCGGCCAGCGTCAACGGGTCGGCGGCGACCAGCATGGCCGCGTCACCGAGGAACTTGACCACCGACACCTCGGCCCGAGGCGCGGTGACCTCGATGATGCGCTCCTCGAACGCGTCGAGCACCTCGTCGAGGCCCTGTGGGTCGATCCGTGACGACAGCGACGTCCACCCGACGACGTCGACGAAGCCCACCGCGAGCGTGATCTCGGGCACGTCCCCGCGCGTCAGGGTGGCCGACAGCTCCGAGCTGAGCTGGTGCTCGAGGTGGAGCCCGTAGGTGATCTGGAGCACCTCACGTGCGATCGCGTCGAGCTCCTTGGCGGTCTCGGCCAGCGCGACCGCGACGGTGAGGTCGTCCGCGCCGGCCTGCCGCATGGGCAGCAGCAGCTCGTCGCGCACCATGCCGAGGTCGGAGCGCACGACCGTGGCCAGCGCCGTGCCGCGCGCCCGGGCGGTGGACGCGACCGCCTCGGCCGGCAGCACTTCCAGCAGCTTCTTGAGCAACCGTGCCCACCGCAGGTCCGCGCGGCCGAACCGTTCGGGGACGGGCAGCCCGGTGGCGACACGGATCCGTCGCAGCAGCGCCGCCGGGACCCCCGAACGCTCCTCCACCTCCTCGATGGTGTACCGCGCACGTCCGCCGATGACCCGTTGGGCGAGCGCCAACGCGACGCGGTCCTCCTCCACGGCGGCGGTGGCCTCGTCCTCCTCGAGCCCGAGGTCGACCAACGCGCCGACCGTCGCGAGCTGGTCGTCGTCGAGGGTGGGCGCTTCGACCGGCTGGGGTCGACCGAGCGCGTCACGGACGAAGCGCGGCAGCTCGCCGGTCAGCTCGGCGAGGACAGGGCGGGCGTGCCCACCGTCGTCCGTCCGCACGTCCGTGCCTCCCGCCACCCGTCGCGCGACTCTACCGCCGCGCCCGCGCGCACCGGTGGGGGCCGCCCCGGCCGGGGCGGCCGGCCAGCCGACCTGTCGCTGCCGCGAGGTAGCGTCCGCGCGATGGTCGACGACACCGCGCTCGCGGCACGACCCGACGTGCTCGAGCGGTTCAGCCCCCCGGTCCGGGAGTGGTTCCGGACCACCTTCGCCACGCCCACGGACGCCCAGGCGCGCGGGTGGCCGGCCATCGCCGACCGCCAGCACACGCTGCTGCTCGCACCGACCGGCTCGGGCAAGACGCTCACCGCCTTCCTCGCGGCGATCGACCGACTGGTGTCCGAACCGGTCCCGCCGAAGCAGGAGCGCATGCGGGTGATCTACCTCTCGCCGCTGCGCGCCCTGGCGGTCGACGTGGACCGCAACCTGCGCGCCCCCCTCGAGGGGATCCGCCTCGCCGCCGAACGGGCCGGGACCACGGTGCACCGTCCCGAGGTCGGTGTGCGCACCGGTGACACCCCCGCGCGGGACCGGGAGCGGATGAAGCGCAACCCGCCGGACGTGCTCATCACGACCCCGGAGTCGCTGTACCTGCTGCTGACCTCCCAGGCGCGTGAGACCCTGCGCCACGTGGAGACCGTCATCGTGGACGAGATCCACGCCGTTGCCGCCACCAAGCGGGGTAGCCACCTCGCGCTGACCCTCGAGCGGCTCGAACGCGAGGTCACCCACGGCGGGCTCGAGGACGACCAGGCCCCGCGGCCCGCGCCGCAACGCATCGCCCTGTCGGCCACGCAGCGTCCGCTCGAGGAGGTCGCGCGCTTCCTCGGCGGCTTCGAACCCACCCCGGACGGAGGCCGTCGTCCCCGGCCGGTGACCATCGTCGATGCGGGTAGCCGCAAGGAGCTCGACCTCGAGGTGGTGGTCCCGGTCGAGGACCTCGCCGAGCTCGGCACCGAGCTCCCGCGTCCGGACGGCGCGATGCTCGAATCGGCGATGTCCGGACCGGCCGCGGCCGGTCCCGCGCGGCGCAGCATCTGGCCGGCGATGCACCCGCGGTTGCTCGACCTCGTCCTCGAGCACCGTTCGACGCTGATCTTCGTCAACGCCCGACGGCTCGCGGAGCGGCTCGCCGCCAAGCTCAACGAGCTGCACGCCGAACGCCTCCGCGAGGCCGAACTGCGGGCGTCCGGACTGGAGGGCGAGCGACTCGAGGCGGCGCTCGCCCACGCGGCCGCCGACGCGGCCATCGGTTCGGGCGCGGGCACCGACGCGGGGCCCGAACTGGTGATGGCGCACCACGGGTCGCTGTCACGCGAACGCCGTCTGCTCATCGAGGACCAGCTCAAGTCGGGGCAGCTGCGCGGGCTGGTCGCGACCTCGTCGTTGGAGCTCGGCATCGACATGGGCGCGGTCGACCTCGTGGTCCAGGTCGCCTCCCCCGGCGCGGTCTCGCGCGGTCTGCAGCGGATCGGCCGCGCCGGACACCAGGTCGGCGCCCCCTCGCGCGGCGTGCTGTTCCCCAAGTACCGCGGCGACCTGGTCGAGACCGCCGTCGTGACCCGACGGATGCG
>CAYSTY010000149.1:0-6204 GCA_964433685.1 uncultured Actinomycetota bacterium
GATGGGTCCGCACCCGTTCCCCACCATCGTGCGCGAGCTGCAGAAGGTCATCTCGATCGAGACGTCCGAACAGTTCGCCGAGGCAGCCGGCGGCACCCCTGACGCCGTCGTCGCGTGCGTCGGCGGGGGATCGAACGCGATCGGCTCGTTCGCGGCGTGGATCCCGGTCGACGGGGTGCAGCTCATCGGCGTCGAGGCAGCGGGTGCCGGCGTCGGTTCGGGTCGGTCGGCGGCGACCATCACCGAGGGACGTGAGGCGGTGCTCCACGGCTCGCGGTCGATCGTGCTCGTCGACGACGACGGGCAGGTCCTGCCGGCCCACTCGGTCTCGGCCGGGCTCGACTACCCGGGCGTCGGACCGGAGCACGCGTGGCTCGCCGACACGGGGCGGGCGACCTACGTCAGCGCGACCGACGAGGAGGCGCTCGAGGGTTTCCGTCGCACCTGCGAGCTCGAGGGGATCATCCCGGCGCTCGAACCGTCGCACGCGGTGGGGTGGTTGCTGCGCCACGGCCGCGACGTGCTCGGCGACGGTGCCCGGGTGGTGGTCACGATGTCGGGACGGGGTGACAAGGACGTCGACGAGGTGGTCGAGGTCGCCGGGTGGGACGTCGGCGTCGCCCGTGCCTTCGGTCAGGCCACCGGGGATGGTGGCGGCGGCGACCGCGATCCCGGCGGGATGGCCGGCAGCGAGGTGGCACCGTGAACGCACCGACCGACACCGCCGGTGAGCGTGCCATCGCGGCCGCCTTCGAACGGGCCCGCGCCGAGGACCGTGCCGCGCTGATCATCTACCTCACCGCCGGGTACCCGGACCTCGCGACCTCGCCGGCGGTCTACGAGGCGGCGATCGACGCCGGCGCGGACATCGTCGAGATCGGGCTGCCCTTCAGCGACCCGATGATGGACGGCCCGGTCATCCAGGCCGCCAACCAGTCCGTGCTCGAGGCCGGTACCGACCTCGACGCGCAGCTCGGTGTGGTCGCGCAGCTGCGCCACCTCGACGTGCCGAAGGTCGCGATGACCTACGTCACGATCGCCGACACCCGCGGCTACGAGCGGTTCGCGCGTCAGGCCGCCGAGGCCGGACTCTCGGGCGTGATCATCCCCGACCTGCCCGCACCCGAGGCCGGACCGTGGCTCGCGGCGGCGCACGACGCGGGGCTCGCGACGGTCTTCCTCGCATCCTCGGTGTCGTCCGACGAGCGGCTCGACCAGCTGTGCGCCGTCTCGTCCGGTTGGGTCTACGCCACCGGGCTGATGGGGGTCACCGGGGTCAAGGGCGTCGCACAGGACGTGACGCGCGACCTGGTCGGCCGCGTCCGGGCCCGCACCGACCTGCCGGTCGCGGTCGGCATCGGGGTGCGCGACGCGGCCTCGGCCGCCGAGGTGGCCGCCTACGCCGACGGGGTGATCGTCGGTTCGGCGGTGGTCCGCGCCGCGGGGGAGGGCGACCCGGCGGGCGCACCGGCCCGCGTCGGGGCGCTCGTCCGTGAGCTGCGCGCAGGTGTCGACGGCGGACGCTGACCTCGCGCAACCGACCTGAGTGGCGGGGTCACGTCCGACTTGCATCGTAGGGCGACACCACTAGGGTCGGTCCCGACCGGCGCGTGGCGCTGCGTCACCGCCGCGCGGTGGATCCCGATCGATCGTCAGGTCGAGGGTCCGACACCGCGCGCCGGCGCTGCGTCCGGGGGGACGCGCGGCGCGGACCCGTCGGTCCACCTCGACCCCAGCCCACCCATCCCCGTGACGTCCCCGTCGTCGTGCCGCCGTACCGCGGCAGGTGACGCGCGGACCTCCCACCCCCGGAGCACGCGTTGTCCGCTCACATCCGTGTCGACGGTCTCTACAAGGTCTTCGGCCCCCGACCGCAGCGTGCCCTCGAGGCCGCGCGCGCGGGCGAGGGCCGCGACGCCATCCAGGAGCGGCTCGGCAACGTCGTCGCGGTGGACGACGTGTCCTTCGAGGTCGAACGCGGCGAGCTGTTCGTCGTCATGGGGTTGTCGGGCTCGGGCAAGTCCACGGTCGTGCGCATGCTCAACCGGCTGATCGAGCCGACGGCCGGCACCGTCGAGGTCGACGGTGAGGACGTCGGCGGGCTCGACGCGGTGGGCCTGCGGCGGCTGCGGCAACGCAAGATCTCCATGGTGTTCCAGCACTTCGCGCTGTTCCCGCACCGCACCGTGGGTCAGAACGCGGCCTACGGCCTCGAGGTCCAGGGGATCGAGCCCGACGAACGCCGACGGCGGGCCGACGAGGCGCTCGAGACCGTCGGTCTCAGCGGGTGGGCGGACCACTACCCGCACGAGCTGTCCGGCGGGATGCAGCAGCGCGTCGGGCTCGCCCGCGGGCTGGCCACGGACGCCGACATCCTGCTGATGGACGAGCCGTTCAGCGCGCTCGACCCGCTCATCCGCCGCGACATGCAGGACCTGCTCGCGACGCTGCAGGCCGAGCTGCAGCGCACCATCGTCTTCATCACCCACGACCTCAACGAGGCCATGCGCCTCGGCGACCGGATCTGCGTGCTCAAGGACGGTCGCGTGGTGCAGATCGGCACCGGCGCGGAGATCATCGGCAACCCGGCCAACGAGTACGTCGCCGAGTTCGTCGCCGACGTCGACCGGTCGCGGGTGCTGACCGCCGATCTGGTGATGCGCGCCCCGCGCCGGACGTTCACGGCCTCCGACCACCCGCGCGTCGTGCTCGACTGGCTCGACGAGCTCGAGTTCAACGGCGTGTACGTCACCGACGCCGAGGGCCGGGTGCTCGGCGTCGCGCGTGACGATCGGCTGGCGCGAGGCATCCGGGACGGGGCGACCGAGATCCGCGACCTGCTCGTCGACGACTACGCCCGCGCCCAGCCGGACACGCTGCTCACCGACCTGTCCGCGCTCGCTGCCCAGCACACCGTGCCCATCGCCGTCATGGACGACGTCGGACGGTTGCTCGGGGTCGTGCCGCGACCCCGGTTGCTCGCTGCCCTCTCGGGTGAGGAGGCGTCGACCGATGCCTGACGTTCTTCCGCTGCTCGCTCAGGCCTGGCTCCCCGACCTCGACCTGGCCAGGGGTGTCGAGGCCGTCGTCGGGTGGCTGCGGAGCGCCCTGGCGCCGGTCTTCAGCTTCGTCCGCGACGTGGTCGCCCAGGCCGTCTCGTGGGTCGAGACCGCCTTCACCGCGCCCCCGGAGCTGGCGGTGATCGCCGTCCTGACCGTCATCGCCTTCCTCGCCAGACGGTGGGGCTTCGCCGCGTTCACCGTGGTCTCGTTCCTGTTCATCCTCTCGATGGGCCTGTTCCGACACACGATGCTCACCCTCTCACTCGTGCTGGTCGCCGCGCTGCTCGCGGTGTTGCTCGGGATCCCCGTCGGCATCCTGGCTGCCCGCAACGACACCGTCAGCACGGCCGTGAAACCGATCCTCGACTTCATGCAGACGATGCCGTCGTTCATCTACCTGCTGCTCGCCGTGGTGTTCTTCCGCATCGGTGTGGTCCCCGGCGTGATCTCCTCGCTGGTCTTCGCCATGCCACCGGCGGTGCGGCTCACCGAGCTCGGCATCCGGCAGGTGGATGCCGAGGTCGTCGAAGCGGCCGAAGCCTTCGGCGCCCGGCCCCGTCAGGTCCTGACCGGTGTCCAGCTCCCGCTGGCGCGCCCGTCGATCATGGCGGGCGTCAACCAGGTCATCATGCTGGCGCTGTCGATGGTCGTCATCGCCGGCCTCGCCGGCGCCGGCGGTCTGGGCCAGGCCGTCGTCGAGGGCGTCCAGCGCCTCCAGGTCGGCACCGGCATCGAAGCCGGGCTGGCCGTCGTGATCCTCGCCATCTTCCTCGACCGCACGACCGCGGCCTTCGGGTCGCGTGACCTGGTCAGGAGCACCAACGCGTGAACGAGCCGGCTCGACGACCGTCGACCGCCCACCCACGCACCTCGTCACCAGACGAGCTACCCAGCATCCCCTAGCAGAAGGAACACCGTGACACCTCTACGCCGAACCATCGCGAGCTCCCGGAGCCGTTGGGCGGTGGGGCTGTTGGCCGGCGCGCTGATGCTCACCGCCTGTGGCACCGACGACGCCGGTGACGACACCGACACGACCACCGAGGGCGAGACCGAGACCGACGACGCGCCGGCTGCCGGTGGCAACATCGGCGAGGGCCAGACCGTCAACTTCGGTTGGATGCCGTGGGAGGAGGCCATCGCGGTCACCAACCTGTGGCAGGTCATCCTCGAGGAGAACGGCTTCGAGGTCGAGCAGACCCAGCTCGACGCCGGCCTGATCTTCGATGGTCTCGCGACCAGCGACCTCGACCTCTTCGTCGACGCCTGGCTCCCGAACACGCACGAGGACTACTGGGCCGAGTACGGCGACCAGCTCGAGGACCTCGGAACCTGGCTCGACGAGGCGCCGCTGACCTGGGCCGTCCCGACCTACCTCGAGGACATCAACTCGATCGAGGACCTCGCCGACAACGTCGACCTCTTCGGCGGCCAGATCGTCGGTATCGAGGCATCCGCAGGTCTGACCCGGATCTCGCGTGACGAGGTCATCCCGACCTACGGTCTCGATGGCGACTTCGAGCTGCTCGAGAGCTCCACGCCGGCCATGCTGGCCGAGCTGGACAACGCCATCGCCAACGAGGAGCCGATCGTCGTCACCCTGTGGCGTCCGCACCCGGCGTACGCGCAGTTCGACATCAAGGACCTCGAGGACCCGGAGGGCGCGCTCGGCGAGCCCGACCAGATCCACACGCTCGCACGTCCGGGCTTCTCCGAGGAGTTCCCGGAGCTGGCCGACGCGTTCGAGAACTTCCAGTTCGACAACGACACCCTGTCGGAGCTCGAGGTCGCCGTGCTGGTGGATGCCGGTGACGGCAACGAGCTCGAGGGCGCCCGTGCCTGGCTCGACGAGAACCGCGACTACGTCGCGGCGTGGCTCGAGGGCACCGGTCTGGAGATCTGACCGTTCGGTGTTTCGGATGGTGGGCGGGCCCTGTGGGTCCGCCCACCGTCCTGTCACAGCCCTCTCCTACGATGCACGTGCGACCGGGGGCGGCCGCGCGTCCCACCGGCGGGACCAGGTGGGGGAGAGCCGACCGACCCGTGCCTCGACGTTCCTGGACCGACGACGACCTCCGCGCCGCGGTGGCCGGCTCGCTGAACTGGACGCAGGTCCTGCGGGCCCTGGGGCTACGTGGCCGCAGCGGTGGCAGCCTGGCCGCCGCGCGTCGTCGGGCTCGGGAGCTCGACCTCGACGTCTCGCACCTGCCGTCACGATCCGGTGCGGCGCCCCGGACCTGGACCGACGACGACCTGCGGGCCGCCGTGGCTCGTGCGACGACGCTCGCGGGCGTGTTCCGGGAACTCGGGCTCCAGGTCGGCGGTGGCGCCTGGCAGCGCATGCGGGAACACATCGCGCGACTCGACCTCGACACGAGCCACTTCACGCGCGACGTCGACGGTCTACCACGTGCCGCACGGATCCCCTCCTGGGACGATGCCGACCTCGTCGCAGCGCTCCGCGGAGCACGCAGCCTCAGCGAGGTGATGCGACGGCTGGGGGTCCCGACGGGGTCGCACGCCGGGCGCAGGCGCATCCGTGCCCGGGTCGAGGCGCTGGGCCTGCCCACGGACGAACTTCGCGGTCGGGCCTGGGCGAGCGGACGCTCGGGCGGAGGTCGTCCGCGGCGACCCCTGTCCGAGCTGCTCGTCCGTGGTCAGGAGATCGGGTCGACCAGCGACCTGCGTCAGCGCCTCATCGACGAGGGGGTGCTCGAGCCTCGGTGCGCTCGCTGTACGCGGGAGCGGTGGGAGGGCGGTCCGATCCCACTGCAGCTGGACCACATCGATGGCGATCGGACCAACAACGAGATCGGCAACCTCAGGTTGCTCTGCCCCAACTGCCACGCGCTCACGGACACCTACTGCGGACGGAACATCGGACGGCGGTAGCATGCGCCCCGCACGGCGTACGTCGTCCCCGGCCCGGTGGCGGAGTAGGCAGACGCGAGGGCCTCAAAAGCCCTTGCCCTTCGGGGCGTGTGGGTTCGAATCCCACCCGGGCTACCACGTGGATGTTTGGTCGAGGTCCCCGCGCGCGAGTATCGTCGTGCGCCCGGTCGGTCCGGCCGTAGCTGTCCCGGATGCCCGTCCGGGACGGTTCCACCCGGGGCGGAGGCCGACGCGACGAGCACACGTGAGT
>CAYSTY010000150.1:0-6167 GCA_964433685.1 uncultured Actinomycetota bacterium
CGGTCGCGGCGGCGACGCTGCCCACGGCCGCGGGCACCTCGACGCCGTTGCGGGTGGCGTTCTCGGCCGTCACCGCCACGGCGTCGGCGTCGACGTCGCTGCCGACCGCCCGCGCCCCGCAGGCCGCCGCGGCGATGGCGAGCACGCCGGACCCGCAGCCGACGTCCGCGACCGAGCGGCCGGTGAGCGTCGCGCTGCGGTCGAGGTCGTCGAGCAGCTCGAGGCACTGGGTGGTCGTGGCGTGGTGGCCGGAGCCGAACGCGCGACCGGGGTCGAGGACCACGGTGAGCTCACCGGGACGGGGGTGGTGCTCGTCGGCGAGCCAGGTCGGCACCACGGCGAAGCGGCCCGCGTGCACGGGCTCGATGGTGGCCTTCCACTCCGCCTGCCAGTCGCGATCGGGCTCGTCCTCGAACCGGCCGCCGGGGGGCAGGCCGGTCACGGCGCGGTGCGGGAACCAGGCGACGAGCTCGCCCGGCCGCTCCCACACGCCCGTGGCGCCGGCGGCCCACAGGACGGCGGCGGCGAGCTCGGCGTCCTCGCGGGTGACCGGCAGGGTGTAGCGCTGCTCGCTCGCGGGTTGGTCGTCCGGCACGGCGGGCTCCTCGGCGGAGGCGGCGGCTGACGACGGGTCCTCGCGAAGGGGATCGAGGACCTGGTCCGTCGAGGACCTGGAGACACGATGCGGCCCCGTGCGACGGGGGGACACACGGGGCCGCGGCGGTCGTGGACCGCGTCGCAGACGGTACACCTCGCAACGGCTACCTGGGAGACTGGACCGTATCCGAGGTGCTCGTGTCCGCCTCCCGCGCGCCGTATCGGCCGTGCGGGCGCTCGAACGGGACCGGTATCCCTGCGGAGAGGGACCCAGGTCCCGGTGTTCGCGGGTGCTAGCGCGAAGGTCGGCTCGCCTGCGCGTCCTCGATGAGCTGAGCGGCACCGCTCGTGCCGGTCTCCAGCAGCTGGTGCTCGAGCACCTCGTACTCCTCGCCGGCGGCGGTCAGCAGCGCGGCGACGATGGCGACCGCCGGCAGCGCGAGCAGCGCACCGGTGGCGCCGCCGACCGCGGCCCCGGCGACCACGGACACGAACGCGACCGCGGGGTGCAGCTCCAAGGTGGCGGCGGTGATGCGGGGGACCACGAGGTAGTTCTCCACCTGCTGGTAGAGGGTGATGGCCACGAGCACGGCGACCGCGCGCCCCGGCGACGCGGCGAGGGCGACGATGATCGGGACGATGCCGGCCAGGTAGGTGCCCACCGCCGGGATCACGGCCGAGACCACGCCGACGTACACCCCGAGCGCCACCACGTACTCCATCCCGAGCAGCGTGAACGCGATGGTGTGGAAGACGGTCGACACGATGGCCGTCAGCACACGGGAGTAGACGTACCCCCCGGTCTTGGTGAC
Source organism: uncultured Actinomycetota bacterium (assembly GCA_964433685.1). GTDB lineage: Bacteria > Actinomycetota > Nitriliruptoria > Nitriliruptorales > Nitriliruptoraceae > Nitriliruptor. Next base: position 1,410 of record CAYSTY010000150.1, read on the forward strand.
CGCGAGCTCCCACAGACCGAGCACGCGGACCTGCTCGCGCGGGGGTAGCCGCCGTGCCAGACGGGCGCGCAGCTTGGGGCCGTCGGCCACCAGGTAGAAGACGATCAGGCCGATGGTGAGCGCCTGGAACACCCCGCCGATCACCGTCTGTCCGAGCCCGATCACGCCACGTCCGACACCGCCGGCCACGACCGGTAGCTGGCGGGGCAGCTCTCGCGCCTGCTCGGCGAGCCAGGCCGACACCGCCTGGCCGGTGTCGCCCGGCAGCACCTCCTCGGCCTGGGCGGCGACGTCGTCGAGCAGGTTGGGTGCGGCGGCGACGAGGTTGCGGACCTGCTCGGCGATGAGCGGGACCATGGCGGCGATCATCCCGACCGCGACCAGGATCACCCCGAGGAACACCAGCCAGGTCCCGAACCCGCGCCGCATCCCGCGCCGGGCCAGCCACTGCACCGCCGGCTCCATCGCGAAGCTGAGGAACAGGCTGATCACCAGCGTGGCCAGCAACCCCTGGAGCCGGCCGAAGATCGCCGTGGCGACCTGGGCGAGCAGCAACCCGCCGGCCAGCCCGAGCGCCAACGTTCCCACCCGGGCGTCGCGCAGCAGCGCGCGTCCCGCCCCGGCGTCGCTCGCGCCCGCGCGGGCGGCGCCGATGACCCGGGCGGCCGCGTCCGCGGGCCGGTCGTCGCGGGAGGTGTGGCGCCGTTCGCCGCGGCGACGCTCGGGTCGCCGATCGTCGGCCCCCGCCGGACCGTAGGGAGCAGCGGCGTCGTCATCCGGTGCGGATGGCTCCACGGCCCGCTCCTCGTGGCTGCGCTGTCGGCGTCGGGAGGCGGCCGACGGCTCGGCCGCAGCCTACGACCCGTGCCGGAGCGCGGAGGCCGCGCCGGTACGCTCGCGCGCCCTCCACGGACCTGCCGGTCCACCCGTCGCTCGATCAGAGGTCCGTCGTGCCCGTCGATCCGGCCGCCGCGACCCCGGTCGGGCCCGCGACACCGGCGATCGAGGTGACGGGCCTCGTCAAGCGCTACGGCGCGACGCTGGCGGTCGACGGGCTCGACCTGACCGTGGCCAAGGGTGAGACCCTGGCGCTGCTCGGTCCGAACGGCGCCGGCAAGACCACCACGATCGAGTGCTGCGAGGGGTACCGCCGCCCCGATGGCGGCACCGTCCGGGTCCTCGGGCTCGACCCGCGTCGGGACGCTGCGGCGCTGCGCCCGCGCGTCGGGTTGATGCTGCAGGAGGGCGGGGTCTACCCGCTCGCCCGTCCGCTCGAGGTCCTGCGGCTGTTCGCGGCCTACCACCGCGACCCGCTCGATCCGGACGCCCTGCTCGAACGGGTCGGCCTCGTCGCTGCGCGCCGCACCCGCTTCCGTGACCTGTCCGGCGGGCAGAAGCAGCGGCTGTCGCTGGCGTTGGCCGTCATCGGTCGCCCCGAGGTGGTGTTCCTCGACGAGCCGACCGCGGGGCTCGACCCCGCCGCCCGGCGCACGACCTGGGAGCACGTGCGCGAGCTGCGGGCGGACGGGGTCACGATCGTGCTGACCACCCACCTGCTCGACGAGGCCGAACAGCTCGCCGACCGCGTCGCCATCGTCGACCACGGCCGGTTGGTGGCATCCGGCACACCGGACGAGCTGACCCACGGCGAGCACGGGGAGCTCGAGTTCACCGCCCGGGCGGGGCTCGACCGCGCCGCCATCGCCGCGGCCGTGGGCGCCGTCGTGACCGAGCCGCGGCCCGGGCGCTACGTGGTGCACGCGCCGACCACGCCGAACCTGGTGGCGCGCCTGGCCGGCTGGCTCGAGGCCGAGGACGTGGTCCTCGGCGAGCTGAAGGCCGGCAAGCGCAGCCTCGAGGACGTCTTCCTCCGTCTGACCACCGAGGCCGCACCGTGACCACCACGATCCCTCACGCCGAGCTCGACCGGCGTCTGCCGGTGGCCCGCGCCGTGCTCGCGCAGGCCGGTATGGAGCTGCGGCTGCTCGTGCGTTCGCCCGAGTCGCTGCTGGTCACCTTCGGCATCCCGCTCGGCCTGCTGGTGTTCTTCTCCAGCGTCGACGTGCTGCCCACCGGTGACCGGGGTGGCGTGACGTTCCTCGTCCCGGGGGTGCTGGCCATCTCGGTCGCGGCGACGGGCCTGGTCGCGGTGTCGATCCAGACCGCCTTCGAGCGCAAGTACGGCGTGCTCAAGCGGCTCGGTGGCACGCCCCTGCCCCGCTGGGCGTTCCTGGTGGCCAAGGGCCTGGCGGTCGCGGCGCTGCTGCTCGTGCAGACGGTGCTGACCGTCGCGATCGCGTGGGGCCCGCTCGGCTGGCGTCCCGACGGCGGCTGGTCGTGGGCCCTGGTCGCGGTCGTGGTGGGCGCGGCCACCCACACCGCGATCGGCTTGCTGCTGGCGGGGACGCTGCGTGCCGAGGCCACGCTCGCGCTGAGCAACGCGCTGTTCCTGGTCCTGCTGGTGATCAGCGGGGTCACCTTCGACGCGGCGGTGCTCCCGGGCGTGCTCGCCGAGCTCGGGCGTGTCCTGCCCGTCGGTGCGCTCGGTCAGACCCTGCGCGTCGCGTTCGACGGTGGCGCGCCCTGGGTCCCTCTCGCCACCGTGGCCGGGTGGGGGGTCGCCGCCGTGGCCCTCGCCTCCCGCACGTTCCGATGGGAGCCGTAGATCCGGGCCGCTCGGAGCCGTGGACCCGACCGGGACGAGCCTTCCGGCCCTAGCTGCGACGCCCGCACGGGCCCCACGGCCGGTTGGGTGGCTCACAGGGTGAACGGCTACCCTCCGCCCACGTCCGGCGGCTCAGCTCGTCCGGGTGTCCCCCGACGGTCCCCGCGTGGTCTCGCGTGACCTCCGCCGCGCCCGCGGTGGACGCCGTGCCACCGTGGCCCCGACACGAGGAGATACGACGTTGCGGCAGACCGAGGTGCGCCCCGGACCGACCAGCCGCGCACGGACCGGCCTGTCGAGCCGTGCCCGTGCTCGTCGCTCGACCGTCGGCAAGGTCGTGCTCGGGCTCGGTGCCGCGCTGCTGCTGTCGGCCTGCGGCGGGGACGCCAGCGCGCTCGACCCCGCCGGACCGTACGCCCAAGGGCCCCACGACCTGATCCGCATCGTGTTCATCATCGCGCTGGTCGTGTTCGTGTTCGTCCAGGGCATGATCATCCTCTCGGTCATCAAGTTCCGTCGCAAGCCCGACGACGACGGTTCCCTGCCCGTCCAGGTCCACGGCAACACCCGGCTCGAGATCATCTGGACCGTCATCCCGGCGCTGATCCTGGCCGCGATCGCCGTCCCGACCGTGCGGGGCATCTTCGACCAGATGAACGAGCCCGAGGACGGCATCGTCATCCAGGTCATCGGCCACCGTTGGTGGTGGGAGTACGAGTACCCCGCCGAGGCGTTCGGGCTCGAGCAGTCGATCTTCACCGCCAACGAGCTGGTCATCCCCGCCGGGGTCCCGGTGCGGCTCGAGATGACGGCCGCCGACAACCAGCGTTCTCCCGACCTCGGCGTGGTGCACTCCTTCTGGATCCCGCGTCTCGCCGGCAAGCAGGACGTGGTCCCCGGCCAGACCACCTTCCTCAACCTCCAGGCCGACGAGCCCGGCCGTTACATCGGTCAGTGCGCCGAGTACTGCGGGTTGTCCCACGTGAACATGCGTGCCCGCGCGGTCGCCTTGGACGAGGCCGAGTGGCAGCAGTGGCTCGAGGACCAGAGCAGCCCCGCCGAGGTGCCGACCACCGGCCTCGAGGCCGAGGGCTACGAGCTGTTCCAGGAGCTCGGTGGGGGGCGCGAGGCCTGCATCCAGTGCCACCAGGTCTACACCGATGGCGGGAACCGCGGTGCGGGTGTCGGCCCCGATCTCACCCACCTGATGAGCCGCGAGGAGTTCGCCGGTGCCATCGTCGACCTCGACGAGGAGAACCTGCGCGCCTGGCTCGCCGACCCCAACGCGGTCAAGCCCATGCAGTACGAGTCCAACGGCATCGGGATGCCGGACCTCGACCTCTCCGAGGACGAGCTCGATGCCCTGGTCGCCTTCCTTCTGACCCTGCAGTAGCGAGGAGAGCGAGATGGCTACCGCCACCGCAACGCGCCAGCGACAGGGCGGACCGTTCCGTCGGCCCACGGCCTTGACCGGTCTCGGCAGTTGGCTGACGACGACCGACCACAAGAAGATCGCGCTCCTCTACTTCTGGACCGTGGTGGTCTTCTTCCTGTTCGGTGGCATCGAGGTCGGCCTCGTCCGGTTCCAGCTCGCCACTGCCGAGGCCAACCTCCTCACCGAGGAGGTGTACAACCAGCTGTTCACCATGCACGGCATCACGATGGTCTTCCTGGTCGTGATGCCGCTGTCGTCGGCGTTCTTCAACTACCTGCTGCCGCTGCAGATCGGGGCCCGGGACGTCGCCTTCCCCCGGCTGAACGCGTTCAGCTACTGGACGTTCCTGTTCGGTGGCATCTTCCTCTACACCTCGTTCATCTTCGGTGGCGCGCCCAACGGCGGGTGGACCGCGTACGCCCCGTTGGCGTCCGACGATGTGTCGAACATGGGCTTCTACGCCATCGGCCTGCAGGTCGTCGGTGTCGGGTCGCTCGCGTCCGCGGTGAACTTCATCGTCACCATCCTCAACATGCGCGCCCCCGGGCTGACCTTCATGCGCCTGCCGATCTTCATCTGGACGGCGCTGGTCACCAACTTCCTGCTGCTGTTCGCGCTGCCGATCATCGCCGTCGCGCTGTTCATGCTCCAGTTCGAC
>CAYSTY010000151.1:0-6167 GCA_964433685.1 uncultured Actinomycetota bacterium
GCGATCTTCGAGGCCGGCGTCCGCGCCGGGATGACCTGGTTGGTCGTCATCGGTGTGATCAGCTCCGTCATCGCGGCGTTCTTCTACCTGCGGATCGCCGGGACGATGTTCCTCGAGGAGGCACCGATGGACCAGGGCCTGCCGGTGGTGAGCCCCGGCGTGTCCACCGGTATCTCGGTCGCCGCCTTCCTGGTGGTGTTCCTCGGGATCCAGCCGCAGGCGCTGCTCCAGCTCGCCGACAACGCCGCGGCGTTGGTGCGCTGAGGTGGCCGACCCGATCACGCCGCCACGCACGGCTCGGCTCGCCATCCCCGAGAGCGTCCTCGGCCAGCTCGAATCCCACGGCCTGAAGGTCACCGGCACCCTCGAACGCGTCGAGGAGGCCCTGCACGACCAGGTCCGCTCGAGCCATGCGTTCGTCGACCAGGCCGCCCGCTACCTCATCAGCGCCGGTGGCAAACGGTTCCGGCCGCTGATGGTGGCCCTGGCCGGCCACCTCGGCCCCGATGGGATGGTCGACGGCGACCAACGTCCCGAGCTGGTCGACGCCGGCGCGATCGTCGAGCTCGTCCACCTCGGCACCCTGTACCACGACGACGTGATCGACGAGGCAACCGCACGACGCGGCGCCCCCTCCGCCAACCACCGGTGGGACAACACCGTCGCCATCCTCACCGGCGACTACCTGTTCGCGTGCGCCTCGGCGCTGTCGGCCGACCTCGGTGTCGAGGTGACCCGCATCATGGCCTCGACCCTGGCGGCGCTCTGCGAGGGACAGATCCGCGAGGTGCAGGGCTCGATGAGCGCCCAGCTCCCGGACGTGCCGACCCTCGATCCGACCCTCGACCACTACCTCGAGGTCATCTCGGGCAAGACCGCCTCGCTGATCGAGACCTCCTGCCGCTACGGGGCGCTGCTGTCCGGCGTCGACGCCGACGGTGTCGACGCGGCGGCCCGCTACGGCTGGAACGTCGGGATGGCCTTCCAGCTCTCCGACGACGTGCTCGACATCACCTCCGACCACGAGGACTCGGGCAAGACGCCCGGGACCGACCTCAAGGAGGGCGTGCGCACCCTGCCGGTGCTGTACGCCCTCGAGGACGACCCGGACGGCGAGCTCGCGGCGCTGCTCACCGACGGTGTGCCCGGCGACGCCGAGGTGGCCCGTGCCATCGAGCTGCTGCGGGGGGCGGACGCGATCGATCGGGCCCGTGTCACCGCGGGCACCTACGTCGAGGCAGCGGTCGCCGAGCTCGCGCGCTTCGGTGACCGCAGCATCGTCACGGCCCTGACCCGGCTCGCCGAGTACGCGCTGCACCGCGCGGGGTGAACCACCGCCGGGTCGGGCTGGTCGCGGGCGGCGTGCTCGTCGTCCTGGTCGCGCTGGAGCTCGCCGCCGTCCCCATCGCCACCCGGGTGCTCGGCCGGGTCGTCGCCCAGTGCGTCGCGTTCGGTTCGCTCGAGGTGACCGACGTGGACCGGCCGGTGCTGCCTCGGCTCCTGGTCGGGCGTGCGCGAGGTGTCGAGCTGCGCGCCACCGACCTGGTCGCTGGGCCCTACCGGATCGCCGAGGCCGAGCTGCGCCTGCCCGAAGCCGTCCTGCCGTGGGCGATCGGCGCGGACGGGGAGGTCGCCACCGCCTCCCTGGACGTCCGCGCCGACGAGGCCGCGGTCGAGGACGCGCTCCGCGAGGTCGTGCCCTTCGACCTCCCCGTCGAGCTGACGCTCCGCGAGGACGTGGCCGAGATCGCGAGCCCCCTGCTGCCGTTCGACCTGCGCATCCGGGTGTCCGTCGACGAGGACGGCATGGTGCGGTTGACACCGGCCCGGGGCGGTCAGGTGCTCGAGCGGCTCGGTCTCGCGCCGGGCTACCGTCCCGACGACGCGGTCCACGTCACCGCCGTCGAGATCGACCGTGCCGAGCTGCGGGGCTCGGTCGACCTCGAGGTGGTGCCCGGCGTCGGCGGCGGGGGCGCGTGCGAGGAACCGCTGGCAGCACCGAGGGCGATGGTGGGGCGGCCGTGACGACGACCGAGGGCCCGGCGGCGAGCGGGTCGTCGCGGTGACCCGCGACCATCGCGACCTGGTGGGACCGGGGTGGGCCGAGGTGCTCGAACCCGTGGCCGGACGCATCGCGGAGCTCGGTGACCGGTTGCGGGCCGAGGTCGCCGCGGGGCGGAGGTTCCTGCCGACCGGTGACCGGGTGTTCGCGGCGCTGGCCACCCCGCTCGACGAGGTCCGGGTCCTGGTCGTCGGTCAGGATCCGTACCCCACACCCGGGCACCCGATCGGCCTCAGCTTCGCGGTCGCGCCGGACGTCCATCCGCTGCCGGGATCGCTCCGCAACATCTTCACCGAGTACGTGGACGACCTCGGCCACCCGAGGCCCCGCACCGGCGATCTGTCCCCGTGGGTGTCGCAGGGCGTGCTGCTGCTCAACCGGTGCCTGACCGTCCGCCCCGGTGCGCCGGCCTCGCACCGCGGCTGGGGGTGGGAGGTGGTGACCGACACCATCATCGACGCGTTGGTCGCCCGCGGCGGCCCGCTCGTCGCGATCCTGTGGGGCCGCGACGCCCGGTCGCTCGCACCGCGGCTCCGCGGCGTGCCACGCATCGAGTCGGCCCACCCCTCGCCGCTGTCGGCCGCCCGCGGGTTCCTCGGGTCCCGACCGTTCTCGCGCTGCGACGCGCTGCTCACCGACCAGGGCGCCGACCCCGTGGACTGGCGCCTGCCCTGACCGGCCCACGGCCCCTGGCGGTGTCCGACCCCACCCGCGGTCCTCGGTACCCTCCGCTCACGCCAGCCCCACGGTCGACGAGCGCTCCGCGGACCGCCGTCACGTGTGTGCGACACCACCCCGCCCGTTGGGTCGGTGTCCGGCCGGTTGCTAGCATCCACCCGCGGTCCGAGCTGTGGACCGCGACCCCGCCCGAAGCTCCCGCGCACCCCTCCTCACGGCGTGCGCGCGTGGCGTCTGGGCGATCGAACCTGCGAAGCGACGACGGCGACGACGCGGACCGCTGCGTGCGTACGCCGGTACGGCGGCGGACCGTCGGGAGGGCCCGGTGAGCTTCTTCGAGCAGTACGGGACGTTCGCGATCCTGGTGATCGTGGGCGCAGCCCTGTACGCCGTGATCATGCTCGTCAGCCGCTTGATGCGCCCGACGGTGCCCTCGCCGCTGAAGCTGACCACGTACGAGTGCGGTGTGGAGTCGGTGGGCACCGGCTGGACCCAGATGAACATCCGCTACTACGTCTTCGCCTTCCTCTTCGTCATCTTCGACGTCGAGGCGATCTTCCTGTTCCCGTGGGCGGTCATCGTCGGGACCCTCGACGCGACCACCACGCCCTCGGCGACCTACGCCCTCGTCGCGATGTTCCTGTTCATCGGGACGCTGCTCGAGGGCCTCGCGTACGCGTGGAAGAAGGGGGTCCTCAAGTGGGACTAGTGCAGAACGTCGAGCTCCCACAGCCGATCAAGTACGTGTTCAACTGGGGCCGCAAGTACTCCCTGTGGTGCTTCAACTTCGGGCTGGCGTGCTGCGCCATCGAGTTCATCGCGGCCTCGACCGCCCGGCACGACTTCATCCGCCACGGCGTCATCCCGTTCGCGCACGGACCGCGGCAGGCTGACCTGCTCGTGGTCTCGGGGACGCTGACCGACAAGATGGCGCCGGCCCTCAAGCGCCTCTACGAGGAGATGCCCGAGCCGAAGTACGTGATCTCGTTCGGGTCCTGCTCCAACTGCGGCGGGCCGTACTGGGACAGCTACTCGGTCACCAAGGGTGTCGACCAGGTCCTGCCGGTGGATGTCTACGTGCCCGGCTGCCCGCCGCGGCCCGAGGCGCTGCTCGACGGGATCATCGCGCTGCAGGACAAGATCCAGGGCGAGTCGCTCAAGGATCGCATGGCCGAGCGGATGCGTGACCCGGTCACCATCGGCGCGTCCACCAACCCGCCGCCCACCGTCGCCGGAGGCTGACGTGGCCGGATCGTCCCTCGCGCGCCAGGACCGCGCCCTCACCCCCGACGAGCAGGTCTCGCTGCTGCGCGACCGGCTCGGCGAGGACGCCGTGGAGCGCGTCACCGACGCGCACGGCACCGTGACCGTCCACGTCGCGCCCGAGCGTTGGGTCGACGTCGTCGAACGCTGCCGCGACGAGGACCTGCTCGCCTACGACATGTTCGACTGCCTCTTCGGCATCGACGCGCGTGAGGACGGCTTCGAGGTCGTGCTCGTGCTGTACGCCACCTCCTACGGCACCCGCGTGTCGCTGCGCACCCTGTGCCCCGGTGGTCGTGACGCGCCGACCCTGCCCTCGGTCACCGGGCTGTTCCGCGGTGCGGACTGGTCCGAGCGTGAGGCCTGGGACATGTTCGGCATCGAGTTCGAGGACCACCCCGGGCTCGCGCCGCGGATCCTGACGGTCGAGAACTTCGAGGGCTGGCCGCTGCGCAAGGACTTCCCGCTGGCCTCGCGTGTCGCCAAGCCGTGGCCGGGGGTCAAGGAACCGGCCGAGCTCGACGAGGACGGCAACGTCATCGAACGCGAACCCCGCCTCGGTGACGCACCCGGGCCCTACGAGCTCGACAAGGCCATGGCCGAGCAGGCCAAGCTCGCCAACCCGTTGCCCGAACCCGCCACCGGATCCGGTGAGGCGGTCGAGGACCGTGCCGAGGACGCCGAGCTCGCCTCGGACTCCGGGGCCGTGCTCGCGGGCGAGGTGGAGCACGATGCCGAACGCGCCGAGGAACAGGCCTCCGACGCCGCCGTGCAGGCCGCTGCCGAGGCCGCGACCGACGAGGCCGACGCGGCGGCGCAGAAGGTCGAGGAACAGCAGGCGCCGGCGGGCGGCACCGACGACCAGGCCGCCGCCGAGGCCAAGCGCGCCGCGGACGAGACGCGCAAGCGACAGGCCGAAGCACGGGCCAAGAAGGCCGAGGAGCGCCGCGCACAGGTCCAGGCCGACGCGGCGACCGCGACCGGTGGGCCGACGGCGGCCGAAGCCGAGATCGGCGGTCGGGCCTCCGCCGACGGTGGCGCCGCCGAGCGCGGCGACGACACCGCACCCCGCGCCGACGAGCGCGCGGATGCGAGCCCCGACGAGGACGCCATCCCCCGAGGCAACACCGGCGCCGACGGCGACCCGGCCGACCCGGAGGCCGAGACGGACGAGGATCGAACGTGAGCGACCTCGACACCCGCGATCACCTGCACCCCGGGACCGCCCCCGGCGAGAGCCTCGCCCTGGAGGTCGCCGACGGCGGCCAGTTCGCCACCCAGGACATGTCGGTCTCGATCGGACCGGCCCACCCGGCCACGCACGGCGTGTTCCGCATCGTCATCGAGCTCGACGGCGAACGGGTGGTCAACGCCCGGCCGGTGATCGGCTACATGCACCGCGGCTTCGAGAAGATGGCCGAGCACCGCGACTACCGCCAGATCATGGCGCTGGTCAACCGCCACGACTGGCTGTCGGGGTTCACCAACGAGATCGGTGTCGCGCTCGCGGTCGAACGCATGATGGAGTTCGAGGTCCCCGACCGGGCCCAGTGGATCCGCATGCTGATGGCCGAGTGGAACCGGATCCTCAACCACCTGATGTTCATCGGCTCCTTCGCGATGGAGCTCGGCGCCATCACGCCGATGTTCTACGCCTTCCGCGAGCGCGAGGACATCCAGTACCTGCTCGAGTCCGCGACCGGCGGCCGGCTCCACTTCACCTACAACCAGGTCGGCGGGGTCAAGATCGACCTGCCGAAGGGGTTCATGCGCCGCTCGACCGAGATCTCGGCGGTGGTCCGCAGCCGCCTGCAGGACTACGACGACCTCATCCTCGGCAACGAGATCTTCCAGGGCCGCACCAAGGGTGTGGGTCCGCTGCCGACCGACGTCGCGCTGTCGTTCGGCGTCAGCGGCCCGACGTTGCAGGCCACCGGCGTGCCCGAGGACGTCCGGGTCACCGAGCCCTACCTCAAGTACGACGAGGTCGACGTCCCCGTCGCGGTGGGCGAGAACGGCGACTCGTTCGACCGGTTCTACGTGCTGCTGCGCCGGATCCGTGGCTCGCTGGACATCATCGACCAGATCCACGACCTCATCCCGCCCGGTCCGGTCAACACCAAGCTGCCGAAGATGGTCAAGGCGCCCGAGGGTTCGACCTACG
>CAYSTY010000152.1:0-6112 GCA_964433685.1 uncultured Actinomycetota bacterium
TGAACCGGTCCTCGAGCTCGGCGCGCAGCCGGAGCAGGTCGGGGTGCCACTCCCAACGTTCGTCGGCACCCTCGACACCGCGGTAGCTGAGCTCGTAGATGACGTACAGCGCGAGGTGGGTGTCGTCACCCTCGATCGGGTCGTCGGTGGGGGTCGGCCACGCCGGCAGGTCGTGCGGCGGCGAGGCGAGGTGGTCGAGGACGAAGGCGCTCACCGGTCCCCGCGGCTCCGGGCGTGGACAGGGCAGGTGACGGCCCGGGGTGTTGACCGGTCGCGGCGCACCGCCGAGGTCCGGGGTCGGCGGGACCGACGGGGCGGCTGCGTCGCGGCGTGGTTCGGTGGGCAGCGAGGTCATGGGTCCTCCGGGTGACGCCGTGGTGCGGTCGAGGCGCTGGTCGGGCCGCTCGTGCGGCCGTCACCACCGCGCGTGCGGCGGTGTCGGGGACGCTACGCACGGTCACGTGCCACCCGTGCTCGTCGGGACCGCCACTCGGCCGGGACATCCAGCTGGACCGGACGGGCTGCCGGGACCGTCCGGACGGGTCACGGCGAGGTCGCGGCGCGTCGGTCCCACGGGTCGACGCCCGCGTGCGCGGTAGGTTGCGCGCGTTCCGGACCGCCTCGGCGGGCCGGCCACCCACGACCGCGGTCACCGCGCCGCCGACCGAGGACGACCGTGTTCCCGTTCCTCGCCCAGATACCGCCGCCGCCGTTCGCCGGGGTCGAACTCGGTCCGCTCGACGTCCGGATGTACGGCATCCTCATCGCGTTCGGCGCCTACCTGGCCCTGCGCGTGGCCGTCCGGCGTTACGAGCGGTACGGCGGCGATCCGGAGGTCGCCGAACGTGTGGCCCTCTGGGTCCTCGGCTTCGGTTTCCTCGGCGCTCGCATCGGCTACGTCATCCCGCGCTTCCTCGAGCGCGACGGCGGCACACCGTTCATCGAGGACCCGCTCAGCATCCTGGCCATCTGGGAGGGGGGGCTCGCCCTCTTCGGTGGGCTGTTCGCCGGCACCGTGGCCGGCGTCCTGTTGCTCCGTCGGTGGGGCGGCGACATCCCACGCTTCGCCGATGCGGTCGCACCGGCGGTCCCGTTGGCGCAGGCCATCGGCCGCTGGGGCAACTACTTCAACCAGGAGCTCTACGGGACACCGACGGACCTGCCGTGGGCCGTGCGGATCGAACGTCCCGACCCGCGCTACCCCGGCGTCGACACCTTCCACCCCACGTTCCTGTACGAGTCGATCGGCAACGCGGTCCTGGTGGTCGTGCTGCTGGTCCTCGAACGCCGGGGCAGGCTGCGCCGGGGGGCGCTGCTGTGGTGCTACGCCATCGGGTACGGGGTGCTCCGGGCGGTCGTCGAATCGATCCGGGTCGACACCGATGCCCGCTACCTCGGCCTGTCGCGCAACAACTGGATCGCGTTCGCGACCGTGTTGCTCGGCGTCACGGGGCTGGCCTGGTGGCAGCAGCACCGTCGCGGCGACGACCTCGACGACGAGCACGGCGACGAGCACGGCGACGAGCACGACGACGAGCACGACGACGATCGTGAGGGGGAGGAACCCGTCGTGGGGGGTGACATCGACGCCGCACCGGTCGACCCGCTGTGGGAGGCTGAGCACGACGGCGAGGCTGGCGACGCGAACAGGGGGGACTGACGTGAGCGAGGGACGGCCACGCACGCGACGCGACGAGCAGCGCGAACGCACCCGTCGGGAGCTGCTGGACGCGGCCGCCACGGTGTTCGCACAGCAGGGGTTCCACGGGGCGTCGGTGGATCAGGTCGCCGAGGCGGCCGGGTACACCAAGGGGGCGGTGTACTCGAACTTCCGCAGCAAGGAGGAGCTCTTCCTCGAGCTGCTCGACCGTCAGCTCGACCTGTCGGTCGAGCTCCTCGAGCGGGTCATGGAGGAGGTCGCTCCCGAGCAACGCTCGCAGGCCATCGTCGAGCAGGCGGGGGCGCTGCCGGTGCTGCAGGGCGAGTGGTTCCTGCTCGAGGCCGAGTTCCTGCTGTACGCCGCGCGGCAGGAGGACGGCCGGATCCGGGAGCGCGTCGCGGCCCGCCAGCAACGCACCCGGACGCGCATCACCGCGGTCGTCCAGCAGCACCTCGACGACATCGGCGGCGGTTCCCACCTGGCCGCCGAGGACGTGGCACGGCTCCTGATGGCGACCGCCGACGGGCTCACCCAGGCCGCACTGGTGGACGAGACGGCGCGCGACGGTGGACGGATCTTCGCGCACCTGCTCCAGGTGCTGCTGCGCGACCTGGAGCGCGAGCCGGCCTGACCGCCGGCTCACCCACGCCGGTCCGGGCTGGGGTCAGTGCGCGTGGAACGGCAGTCCGGCGGCGACCTGGAACGCCTCGCCGAGCGCCTCCTCGAGGGTCGGGTGGGCGTGCGTGATCGCGGCGAGCTCGACCGGGAGCGCTTCCCAGGCGGTCACCAGGGTCGCACCACCGATCAGGTCGGTCGCGTGCGGCCCCACGATGTGCACGCCGAGGACGGGCCCGGCGGCCCGCCCGGTCGGGTCGAACCCGACACCCGGAGCGGCCGCTGCCGCACCGCCGACGGCGTGGACGACCTTCACCGTGCCGTCGGATCCGGCCAGGATCCCCTTGGCGTTGCCGCGGAACGAGACCGACGCGACCGCGACCTGGTCGTCCCCGAAGCGTTCCCGCGCCTCGGCCTCGGTCAGACCCACCGAGGCGACCTCCGGTGACGAGTAGGTCACGCGTGGGGTGTGGACGTGGTCGACGGGCTGCACGTCGGGGACCTCGGCGATGCGGTCCGCGACCACGAAGCCCTCGGCGAACGCCGCGTGTGCGAGCGCCAACGTCGGACGGACGTCGCCGACGGCCCACAGGCCCGGGACGTCGGTGGCACCGAAGGGATCGGTGCGGACGAACCCGCGCTCGTCGAGGACCCCGAGCTCGGCCGCGCCGGTGTCGTCGGTACGCGGACCGCGGCCCGTGGCGACCAGCACCCGGTCGGCGGCGAGCACCGTGGTGGTCCCATCGGCGCGGGTCACCTCGACCTCGGCGCCGTCGCCGTTACGGGTGACACCCGCGACCCGCGCGCCGGTGAGCACGTCGATCCCGCGCCGGCGGAACGCGCGCTGGAGCAGCTTGGAGGCGTCGGCGTCCTCGAGCGGCAAGAGCCGGTCGAGCGCCTCGACGATCGTGACATCGGCGCCCATGGGGGCCCACATCGTGGCGAACTCGACGCCGATGGCGCCGCCGCCGATGATCACGGCGCGCTGCGGTGGCGTGGTGAACCACAGGGCCTGGTCCGAGGTCTGCACCACCTCGCCGTCGATGTCGACGCCGGGCAGGCTGCGCGCGACCGAACCGGTGGCGAGCACCACGTGCCGGCCGCACACGCTGGTGACGGTCCCGTCCTCTCCGGTGACCTCCACCGACAGTTCGCCCCCGCGGGCGGGGACGGCACCGCGATCGCGGACGATGCGACCGTGGCCGGCGTAGCGGGTGGTGCGCTGGTCGGTGAGGCTGATGAGGCCCTTGTGCAGCCCGTCGATGACCCCGCGGCGGAACGACTGCAACCCGTCGCCGTCGAGCCCGTCGTAGGTCAGGCGGAGACCCAGCACATCGGCGCGGGCGACCTCGTCGAGCACCTCGGCCACGTGCAAGGTGGCCTTGGACGGGATGCAGCCGCGGTGCAGGCAGGTGCCGCCGACCTGGTCGCGTTCGATCAGGCCGACGTCGAGCCCGCGGGCGTGGGCGCGGAACGCGGTCGCGTACCCCCCGGGCCCGCCACCGATGACGACGACGTCGTGCGTGGGGCCGCCGCCCGCGGCGCTCACGCGTGCAGCAGCAGCCGCGTGGGCTGCTCACACAGGTCGGCGACGGAGGTCACGAAACGTCCGGCCTCGCCGCCGTCGGAGAGGCGGTGGTCGAAGGCGAGGGTGAACCGGCAGGTGCGGCGGACCGCGAGCTGTCCCGGTTCGTCCGGGTCACCCGAGGCGGCGGGGACGACCCACGGCCGCTCCCGCATCGCGCCGACCCCGAGCAACGCGCCCTCGGGGTGGTTGATGACCGGATCGCCGTCGTCGTTGCCGAACGCGCCGTAGTTCGACACCGTGAAGGTGCCGCCCGAGAGCTCGGCCGGCGTCAGCTTGCCGTCGCGTGCGGCCGTGGCGAGCCGGTTCAGCTCGGCGGCGATCTGCAGCGTGGTCAGCCGGTGGGCGTCGCGGATGACCGGGACCACAAGGCCCCGGTCGGTGTCGGCCGCGAAGCCGAGGTGGATCGCCTCGTGGAGGTGGATCTCGCCGGCCGCGCCGTCCTCACGTCCGACCATCGATGCGTTCAGGGTCGGGAAGCGCCGCAGCGCCACCACGACCGCCCGCAGCACCACCGCGAACGGGGTGATCTTGACCGCGTAGCCGTCCGCGGCCGCGGCGTCGGTCAGCTCGCGGCGCAGCTGCCACAGGGCGGTGACATCGGCCTCACGCGAGCAGGTCGCCTCCGGGATCGTCCGGCGCGACAGCTCCATCTTCTCCACGATGCGCTTGCGGATCCCGGCCACCGGTTCCACGTCACCGGGCGTGCGACCGCGGAACCCCGCCGTCACGGCCGCGTCCCGGTCGACGCCCGGCACCGGCGGCGCGGGCGACGTGGTCGCGGCGTCGGGCGCGGTCCGCGGTGCTGCGGCGGCGGGCGCCGCGGCGGCGGGCGCCGCGTCGGCTGCGGCACGCACGTCCTCGCGCGTGATCACACCGTCCTGACCACTACCGGGAGCGATCGCCGCGAGGTCGACGCCCAGATCCTTGGCGAGCTTGCGGACCGGTGGCTTGGCCAGCACCCGTGCGGGGGCATCCGACGCGGGCGCCGCGCTCGCGGCAGTTGCGCCGCCGCGTCGACGACGACGGGTGCCGCCACCGCGCTGGCCGTAGCCCACCAGCGGCTGCGGTTCGCTGTCGGCGTCGAGGCCGGTGGAGGGCCGGTCCTCGGCGAGTTCGTCGGCAGGTCCGGCCGCGACGGTCACCTCGAGGTCGTCGGCGTCCGGGTCGTCGGCGGCGGACGGTGGGGCGCCCGCGTCACCGGACCCCGAGCCCGCGCCCGCGCCGGCGCCCCCGGCGGTGTCGACGCGGAGGAAGACCGCACCGACCTCCAGGGTCTCGCCGACCTCGCCGACGCGTTCGACGACGGTGCCGGCGAACGGGGACGGGACCTCGACCACGGCCTTGGCGGTCTCGATCTCCGCCACCGTCTGGTTCAGCTCGATCTCGTCGCCCACCTCGACGTGCCAGGCGACGACGTCGCCCTCCTCGAGGCCCTCACCGAGGTCGGGCAGGGTGAAATCACGGATGCTCACGGGACGTGTCCTCCCGAGCCGGCCCCGCAGGGCCCGCCCCTCAGTAGCTCAGGGTCCGCTCGACCAGATCGAGGATCCGGTCGACGTCCGGTAGCCAGTACTCCTCGAGCTTCGCCGGCGGGTAGGGCGTGTCGAACCCGGTCGCCCGCAGGACGGGCGCCTCCAGCGAGTAGAAGGCGCGCTCCTGGATGCGTGCCGCCACCTCGGCGGCCACACCGAACGAGCGCGCGGCCTCGTGGACCACCACGGCGCGTCCGGTGCGTTCGACCGACGCGACGATGGCCTCCTCGTCGAGCGGGGACAGCGACCGCAGGTCCACCACCTCGATGTCCCAACCCTCCTCCGCTGCGGCCTCGGCCGCCTCGAGGGCCGTGCGCACCATCGGCCCGTACGCGAACACCGAGACGTCGGTGCCGCTCCTGCGGACCACCGCCTCGCGTGCCGGGGCGGTACGCACCGGCAGCTCCACGTCGGACTTCATCCAGTAGCGACGCTTGGGCTCGAGGAACACCACCGGGTCGTCGCTGGCGATCGCCTCACGCATCATCGAGTAGGCGTCGTCGGGGGTGCCTGGGCTCATCACCTTCAGGCCCGCGGTGTGGGCCCAGTACGCCTCCGGCGACTCGGAGTGGTGCTCGACCGCACCGATGCCGCCGCCGTAGGGGATGCGGAGGGTGATCGGCAGCTTGACCGTGCCGCGCGACCGGTTCGGCATCTTGGCCATGTGGCTGACGATCTGCTCGAACGCCGGGTAGGTGAACCCGTCGAACTGCATCT
>CAYSTY010000153.1:0-5999 GCA_964433685.1 uncultured Actinomycetota bacterium
TTGAGCGCCGACACCCGCACGATCGGCGTGTCCGCATCGAACTCGTAGGACTCCAACAGCTCGGAGACCTCCATCTCCACCAGCTCGAGCAGCTCCTCATCATCGACCATGTCGCACTTGTTGAGCGCCACCACCAACTTCGGCACACCCACCTGACGCGCGAGCAACACGTGCTCACGCGTCTGCGGCATCGGACCATCCGTCGCCGACACGACCAAGATCGCGCCATCCATCTGCGCCGCACCCGTGATCATGTTCTTGACGTAGTCCGCGTGACCCGGCGCATCCACGTGCGCGTAGTGCCGGTTATCGGTCTCGTACTCCACGTGCGAGACGTTGATCGTGATCCCCCGCTCACGCTCCTCCGGCGCCTTGTCGATCGCATCGAACGCCATCGACTGCACGTTCGGGTTGTGCTTGGCCAACACGTTCGTGATCGCCGCCGTCAACGTCGTCTTACCGTGATCGACGTGACCGATCGTGCCGATGTTCATGTGCGGCTTGTTCCGCTCGAACTTCTCCTTGGCCACGGGTGCTGCTCCTTGGTTCGCGAGCCGGCTGCGCTGCCGGGCGCTCTGATCGGTCGAGGTGGTGATCGGTCGGGGTGTGCACACCCCACGCTAGGTGCTGGTGGTGCAGGTGAGGAGGCCGGAGGGACGCTGCCCTCGTAGCGGCGGGTGGACTCGAACCACCGACACAGCGATTATGAGCCGCTTGCTCTACCTCTGAGCTACGCCGCCTGGACGGGGACCACCCGGAAGCGGCCGGCTGGGCCGACCTCGCTTCCGGGTGCTTCCCTGAGCCCTGGCGCGGAATCGAACCGCGGACCCCATCCTTACCATGGATGTGCTCTGCCGACTGAGCTACCAGGGCGGGTGTTGCACCCGCACTCGGCGCGGGCGGCCGGAAGCGTAGCCACCGCCCGTGCGGTCCGTCGAACCGTGGTGGTCCGGGGCGCACGGGCGGTGGTCGGCTAGCGGCTGGTGGTGGGAGCAGGATTCGAACCTGCGTAGGCATAGCCGATGCGTTTACAGCGCACTCCCTTTGGCCGCTCGGGCATCCCACCAGGGGCGCTCTCGCGAGCGTCGGGAGGGTAGGTAGTGACCGGCCGACGAGCAACCTGGGCTTCATGCTTCAGCGACAGCGCCTGCCAGCCGGAACGGCTCCATCCGCTCACCGAGAGTGAGCGAGCTCCGCGCGCGCACCTCGTTGCTCGGGATCAGGTAGCGATCCCCTTCATCGGTCAGCACGTAGAGCAGGTCACAGCTCGTCGGCGCGAAGTGCTTCGTCGTGTGGAAGGAGCGGTTGCCGCCCCGGGTGCAGACCTGAACCACGAAGTTCCCGTTCCGCGCCCGTCGCGTGGTGGTCTTGACCTGGACGCGGTGGAGGCGCTCGCCGGCATCGACTACGAGGTCGTAGGGCTGGCTGTCGATCAGCGGCAGGCTGATCGAGTAGCCGCGCGCCCCGAAGAACGCGATGGCGTCGGTGAGCCCGAGCAGGCCCTGCTCACGCGGGTTGGCTCGCCAGAGCGTGTCGGACGGCCGACGAGCCGCTTTCGCAAGGTGCGCCGCCTTGTGGTCGGTGATCGCCACCTCGGCACTGAGGTCGAGCTGTGGTTCGTGCATCGCAGGTCCTCACCCGCCCCCACGGATATCGAACATCGCCATCCTGCCACGTGGCTGTGACAGCGCCGCTCCACGGTGATCCACATCGGTGGTCACTAGGCTCGGACGTCCCGCATCACCGATCAGGAGCGAACCCCGTGGCTGACTCGAGCTTCGACATCGAGGCCGGCGTCGACAAGCAGGAGGTCGACAACGCCATCAACCAGGCGGCGCGCGAGGTCGGCACGCGGTTCGACTTCAAGGACACCGGCACCATCATCGAGTGGTCCGGCGACGAGGCGATCCGGGTCGAGTCGGCCTCCGAGGACCGGGTCAACGCCGCGCTCGAGGTGCTCAAGGACAAGTGCGTCAAGCGCAAGGTGTCGCTCAAGGCCCTCGACATCGGGGAACCGAAGGACGTCTCGGGCGGACGCAGCCGCGTGGACGTGCAGCTCGTCACCGAGCTGCCCGCCGACCTGGCCAAGGCCATCATCAAGGACATCAAGGCGACCAAGCTGAAGGTCACCCCCACCAACATGGGCGACTCCATCCGGGTCAGCGGCAAGAAGCGCGACGACCTGCAGGAGATCCAGGCGATGGTGCGCGCCAAGGACCACGACGCGCCGCTGCGGTTCACCAACTACAAGTGACGGGCGCGGCTCGCAGGGGTACGACGACCGCTGGCGGGAGCCGACGGCCGCGGGCGAGACCGAGCCATCCACGCTGATCGCGCAGCGGCCCCGGTGGTCGCAGGACCACCGGGGCCGGCTGTGCCGCGTCAGCCGCGGCGGGTCGGGACCGCGACCATCCCGCGCTCGGACGCGGGGTCGGACGCCAGGGCGTCCGCGAGACGACGCAGGACCGTCGCCGACCGGCGGCGCAGGCGCCCGGGAGGGCGCGCGCGTCGCGGTCGGGCTGGTCGCTCGTCGCTCGGGGCCCGGTCGGTTCGAGCCTGGTGCAGCAGCACGTGGGTCGTCGGATCGTGGTGCACGGTGGTGCCTCCGGCCCCGGTCGGGGCGGTCGTGCTCCGCGGACGGAGCGGTGGAGGCGGCACGACCGTCGGGACGTGGTGCCGGACGAGGCGTCGAGGCCTGTCGGACACGGAACGAGCCGGCGGAGGTGCCGCCGGCTCGGGTGGTGCCCCGTCGAGGGGGCGGTGGACCGTCAGACGGTCCGGACGCTCGAGGCAGCGGCGCGGTCTGCGCCTCCGGACGGGCGGATGCCCATCGTTCGGACGCCCAGCACGCAGGCGGCGGAGGTGGCGGTGCGATCCACGTTCCCCTCCTCCGTGCGGTGTCGGGCGGCTCGTCGTCCTGCGCTGCGCCGTGTGGCGCGGCAGGTGTCGTTCTTAACCTCTCCACCGACCGAGGTGAAGCGTTCCTCCCCTCCCGTGCGCACGTCGCCCGACACCGGTCGTGCGGTCGTCGGCACGCGCGAGCGGCGCTGCTACGAGAGGGAGTTCGTCACCCGTCGTCGCCACGTTGTCCCGGTCGGGCTGGCCGGCCCGGCCCCGACGACCACTAGCGTCGACGACCCGGACGCACACCGCCGCGCTCCACCGCTCCCGACCGGACCGTCCCGATGCCGATCGTCGCCCACTCCTCGCTCCCCGCCTTCGCGGCCCTGGCCGCCGAGGGCGAGGACGTGCTCACCGTCGAGCAGGCCCGCCGCGCCGACATCCGCGAACTCCACGTCGGACTGCTCAACATGATGCCGGACGCTGCCCTGTCGGTGACCGAGCAGCAGTTCACCCGGATGGTCGGGAGCGCCAACCGGATCGTGCAGATCTTCGTGCACGTGTTCACCGTGCCCGGCCTCGACCGCTCCCCCGCGATGCAGGCCCACATCGATGCGCACTACGAACGGTTCGAGGACCTGCGCGAGGAGGGCCTCGACGCGCTGATCGTCACCGGCGCGAACGTCGCCAGCCACCCCGACCTCGCCGACGAGGCGTTCTACGCGCCGCTGCTCGAGGTCATGGACTGGGCCGACGAGCACGTCACGTCGGTGATGTGCTCGTGCCTGGCCACGCACGCGCTGATCCAGCACCGCTACGGGGTGCACCGCCGGCGCCTGCTGAACAAGCGCTGGGGCGTGTTCGAACACCGCCACGCCGCGCCCGACCACCCGCTCCTGCGCGGCACCAACACCCGCTTCGACGTCCCGCACTCGCGTTGGAACGAGATCACCTCGGCGCAGCTCGAGCGTGCCGGGGTCGAGGTGCTGATCGAGTCCACCGAGGGCGACTTCCACCTCGGGGTGTCCCCCGACGGCATCCGCACCGTGTTCCTGCAGGGCCACCCCGAGTACGACGCGGTGAGCCTGCTCAAGGAGTACAAACGCGAGGTCACCCGCTACCTCGACGGGGAGCTGGCGGCCATCCCACCGCTGCCGTCCAACTACCTCTCCCCCGCCGCTGCGGGACGGGCCCACCAGTACATCGACGACGCGCTCGCGGCGCGTGACGCGGGCCGTCCGCTGCCGTCGTTCCCCGAGGCCGAGCTGGCGGCAGGGCTCGACGACACCTGGGCGGACACCGCCAAGGCGGTGTTCGCCAACTGGCTGGGGCTGGTCTACCGCCTCACCGACCTGGAACGCGGGGTGCCGTTCACCCCCGACATCGACCCCGACGACCCCCTCGGGCGGCTCACCGGGTGACCACGGCGCCGCACACGGCGCCCCCGATCCCACCTGCTCGCCCCCGGACCCACCCGCCCTGCCCCACGGAGAGGAACCCCATGAAGGACGAGACGCTCGCGATCCACCACGGCTTCGAGCCGGACCCGACGACCAAGGCCGTCGCGGTGCCGATCTACCAGACGGTGGCCTACGAGTTCGACGACGCGCAGCACGGTGCGGACCTGTTCAACCTCGCCGTCCCCGGCAACATCTACACGCGCATCATGAACCCGACCCAGGACGTGCTCGAGCAGCGCATCGCCGCGCTCGAGGGTGGCGTCGGTGCGTTGGCCACCAGCTCCGGCCAGGCCGCGATCACCTACGCGGTCCAGACCATCACCAGTGCCGGTGACAACATCGTCACCGTGCCGTTGCTGTACGGGGGCACCTACACCCTCTTCAAGCACATGTTCCCCGCCCAGGGGGTCGACGTCCGCTTCGCCGAGGACGACTCGGCGGACGCCATCGCCGGGCTGATCGACGAGCGGACCAAGGCGGTCTACCTCGAGGCGATCGGCAACCCGGCCGGCAACATCCCCGACCTCGAAGCCATCGCGAAGGTCGCCCACGACGCCGGCGTGCCGGTGATCGTCGACGCGACCGTCGCCACCCCGATCCTGATGAAGCCCATCGAGTGGGGCGCCGACATCGTGGTCCACTCGCTGACCAAGTTCATCGGCGGACACGGCAACTCCATCGGCGGCATCATCGTCGACAGCGGCAAGTTCCCGTGGAGCGAGCACGCCGAACGGTTCCCGCAGCTCAACCAGCCCGAACCCGCCTACCACGGCGTGGTCTACACCGAAGCGCTCGGGGAGGCGGCGTTCATCGGGCGCGCCCGCACCGTGCCGCTGCGCAACACCGGTTCGGCCATCAGCCCGTTCAACGCGTGGCAGATCATCCAGGGCCTGCAGACCCTCGCCCTGCGCATGGAGCGCCACGTGGAGAACGCCGCGAAGGTGGCCGAGCACCTCGAGGCGCACGCCAAGGTGGTCGCGGTCGACTACGCCGGCCTGCCGAGCTCGCCGTACCACGCGCTGGCGGACAAGTACACCGGCGGCAAGCCCTCGTCGCTGCTGACCTTCCAGATCGAGGGCGGGTACGACGCCGCGGTGCGCTTCCACGACGCCCTGCAGCTGTTCACCCGTCTGGTCAACATCGGCGACACCAAGTCGCTGGTGAACCACCCGGCGTCGACCACCCACCGCCAGCTCAGCGAGCAGGAGCTGGCGACCGCCGGGGTCAAGCCGGACGCCATCCGGCTCAACATCGGCATCGAGCACATCGACGACATCCTCGCCGACATCGACCAGGCGCTGGACGCCGCCACCAGCTGACCTGCCGACCGGCGGACGTGCCCGGGCACCCTCGTGCCCGGGCACCGCTGCGCCAGGACCGCTGCCGCAGGAGCTACGCCGAGGTGCTGGTGGTCTCCGGCTGGAGGGTGAGCTCCGGCCGGCCGAAGAGCCACCCCTGCGCGAGGTCGACGCCGAGGTCCCGTGCCACGGCCGCCTCCTCGGCGGTCTCCACCCCCTCGGCGAGCACGCGCGCGCCGAACTCGGTACCGATCGTGACGAGGGCGGTGACGACCGCGACGGCGCCGGGGTTCGGCAGCCGGGTGACGATGCTGCGGTCGATCTTGATCACGTCCGGCTCGAGCGCCTGCACGAGCTCGATGCTCGCGTAGCCGCTGCCGACGTCGTCGAGGGCGACCTT
>CAYSTY010000154.1:0-5947 GCA_964433685.1 uncultured Actinomycetota bacterium
ACCCGCGCGAAGGTCACCTCCGGGCAGCTGTGCAGCTACTTCGTCGGCGGCGCCGAGGTCGGCGACCTGCGTGACGAGGTGCGTGCACGGCAGGGGGCCGGGTTCGACCCGCGGGACTTCCACCAGCGCCTGCTGTCGCACGGCACCCCCACCGTCGAGGTGCTGCGGCGGGCGCTGGCGGACGACGCACCGGCCCGACGCCCCTTCGCCTGACCGTCGGACGCGATCCGGGCTGGTGCGCGCCTCGGCGTGCGCGGAGCGTGGCATCCGTGCGACGAACCGCGCGTAGATACTCGGTATGCATACCGAGGATGTATCGTCCCGCCGCCGCGGCCGGACGACCGCGGGGACGAGAAGGTCCGACGCGTGTCGATGAAGCACTCTCTGCTCGCCCTCCTCGACGGTGGGCCGAGCCACGGTTACCAGCTCAAGACCGACTTCGAGACCCGCACGGGAGGTGCGTGGCTGGTCAACGTCGGCCAGGTCTACTCCACCCTGCAGCGGCTCGAGCGCGACGGGTTGGTCGCCCCGGCCGGCGACACCGACGACGAACGGCGCGTCTACCGCATCACCGACGCCGGCCGTGAGGTGCTCGACGGTTGGTTCGGGGAACCGGTCGTGGTCAGCGCCCCGCCGCGCGACGAGCTCGCCATCAAGGTGCTGCTGGCCATCGCGGCCGAGCGGGCGGCCGACGAGGGCGGCGTCGACGTCACCGCGATCCTCCAGCGCCAGCGCACCGCGACCCTGGAGCAGCTCCAGGAGTACACCCGCCTCAAGCGCCAGGCCGATCCGGACGACGACCTGCCGTTCGTGCTCCTGCTCGACGCGCTCGTGCTCAAGGCCGAGGCCGAGGTCCGCTGGCTCGACCTGTGCGAAGCACGACTGCGCGGCCGCGCCGGCACGCGCCGTGACGGGGGAGACCCACGATGACCGACACCATCCTCGAGCTCGACCGCGTCTGGCGGGTCCACGGCTCGGGCCACACCGCCGTCGAGGCGCTCCGCGACGCCTCCCTCCGTGTCCGCGCCGGTGAGCTCGTCGCCGTCATGGGCCCGTCGGGGTCGGGCAAGTCCACGCTGCTGACCCTCGCGGGCGGGCTCGACGAGCCGACCGAGGGCGCGGTCCGCGTCCTCGACCGGGACCTCGGCGGCCTGTCGCGCGACGCGGTCGCGGCGCTGCGCCGTCGGACCATCGGGTACGTCTTCCAGGAGCTCAACCTCCTGCCCGGTCTCACCGCGGCCGAGAACGTCAGCCTCCCCCTCGAGCTCGACGGTGCCCGGCCCGGCCGCGCCCGGGCGGCGGCGCTCGCGGCGCTCGAGCGCGTCGGTCTCGCCGACCTGGCCGACCGCTTCCCCGAGGACCTGTCGGGTGGTGAGCAGCAGCGCGTCGCCATCTGTCGCGCGGTGGTCGGCGAGCGCCGGCTCCTGCTCGCCGACGAACCGACCGGCGCGCTCGACTCGGTCACCGGCGACACCGTCATGCGGCTGCTGCGACGCGCCTGCGACGAGGACGGCGCCGCCGGGGTCCTGGTGACCCACGACGCGGCACACGCGGCCTGGGCCGACCGGGTCGTGTTCCTGCGCGACGGCGTCGTGGTCGACCAGGCCGGCCCGCTCGCCGGACCCGAGGCCCTGCTCTCCTCCGAGGTGACCTCGTGAGCGGACTGCGGCCGCTGCTGCGGCTGGCCGTCCGCGACGCCCGCCGTGACCGTTGGCGCAGCCTCCTGGTCCTGGTGATCGTCGCGCTCCCCGTGGCGGGGCTGGTCGCCGCGGTGACCCTCACCGACTCCGGCAGCCCCACGGCCGAGCAGAACGCCGTCGCCGGTCTCGGCCGCGCCGACGTCGCCATCGACGGTCCCTCCCCGGCCGACGGCGGCCCGCTGGGCGACGCGGCCCTCCTCGCCGCCATCGGGCCGCTGCCCGCCGGCAGCGACGTGGAGGTCCAGCGCACCCTGGGCGGCACCGTGGCCGCCGGCGGGGTCACCCGGCCGGTCACGATCCACGACGCCGACCACCAGCCGGACGCGATCTCGACCGGCCAGCACGAGCTGGTCGACGGGACCTTCCCGACCAGCACCGACGCCGTCGCGCTGTCCACCGCGCTCCTGGCCAGCACCGGGGCCGAGCTCGGGGACCGCCTCGTCGTCGACCCGTTGGGTGAGGTCACCGTCGTCGGCGCCTTCCGTGCACCCGAGCACCTGTCGCGCGAGTCGCTGGTGGTGGCCAGCGGCACGCTCGCCGAGCAGCGCGGTGCGGCGCCGTACGTCCTCGTGGACCTGCCGGACGGGGTGGCCGCCACGGCTCTGCCGGCGACGGTGGCGGTCGACGGAGCGGTCGACGGCGTGACGGATCCTGCGTTCCGGGCCACCTCGCGCGCGAACCTGCTCGAGCAGCGGTTCACCGAGGGCGAGCGCTTCTTCTTCATCATCGTCGGGGGACTGGCGGCGGTCGAGGTGGCGTTGGTCGCGGGCGCGGCGTTCGCCGTGTCGGTGCGTCGTCGCCAGCGCGAGCTGGGCCTCCTCGCCGCGACGGGGGGCACCCGTCGCCACGTGCGGCGCAGCGTGCTGCTCACCGGGCTCAGCATCGGCTTCGTCGGCGCGGTGGCCGGCGTCGTCGTCGGGCTCGTCGGCAGCTGGTTCGCGCTCCCGGTGGTGTCGCGGGTGAGCGACCGGGTGGTGGAGGGTCTGCGCGTCGATCCGGTCTGGATCGTCGCCGCGGCCGCGCTCGGGCTCGCGGCCGCGCTCGCCGGGGCGTGGTGGCCGGCGCGCAGCGTCGCGCGCCTGCCCGTCCTGACCGCGCTGTCGGGCCGGCGACCGACGCCGGCGCCCGCCACCGGTGGCCTGCTGAAGGGGCTGCTCCTCGTCGCTATCGGCGTGGGCCTGTGTCTGCTCGGCAGTGCCCGGCTCGGCGGGAACCCGGTCGTGTTCCTCGCCGGTGCGGTCGGCGTCGTGCTCGGCGCCGGTCTCACCTCGCCGTGGCTGCTCGAACAGCTCGGCAGGACGGCGAGGTTCCTGCCCGTCGGGCCGCGGCTCGCGGTCCGTGACGCCGCCCGGTTCCGCACCCGGAACGGACCGATCGTCACCGCTGCCATGGCCGGTCTGGCCGCCAGCATCACCGTCAGCGCGGTGGTGGTCAGCATCGACACGCGGGAGGCGGGGGCGTACCAGCCCTCGCTGCCCGACGACGTCCTGCTGGTCCAGGACGCGGGGATCGTCGGCGCCGCCGACGCGGTCGCGCGGTCGCTCGGCCGCGCTGCGGCGCCCCTCGTCCGCCCCGTCGCCGCGGTCGTCGCCGCGAGCGAGGGGTCCGGACCGGATGGCACGCCGGCCTACGAGTGGTTCGACGGCGCGGTCGTGGACCCGGCGACCGCGGCAGCGCTCGCCGGCCCGTCCGCCGCGGACCACCTCGCCGCCGGGCGCGCCGTCGCGCTGCACCCCACGGACGCCAGCCACGTCGAGGTCCGACCCGAGGAGGGCGAACAGCTCGGCGAGCCGATCGTGACCATCGCGGTGGCCATCCCCGAGCCGGGCACGTACCTCCAGGGCTCGTGGCAGCTCCCCCAGCTGCTCCTGCCGGACCTGCCGACCCTCGCCGACACCCTCGTGCGCGGACCCGACGCGTGGGTCGAGCACGTCGTCGCGTTCGACGGCCCGGTCGACGAGGTCACCTACCGGACCGCGACGCGGGCTGCGGCGGAGGTGAGCCCGGACGTGTCGGTCGCGGCGGAACGTGGCTACCGGAGCAACTACCGGGGCTTCGAGCTCATCGCCACGTGGGTCGGCGGCCTGGCGGGCCTCGCCATCGTCGCCGTCGCCATCGCGCTGGCCGCGACCGAGTCGCGCCCGGACCTGCGCACCCTCAGCGCCGTCGGCGCCGGCCGTCGCACCCGCAGGGCGCTCGCCGCGGGGCGCGCGCTGTTGCTGTCCGGCCTCGGTGGGCTGCTCGCGGTCCCGGTGGGGCTGCTGCCGGCGGCGTCGCTGCTGACCACGCTCGTCGGGCGACCGCCGCTCGTGGTCCCGTGGCGGGCCGTGCTGGTGGTCGCGGTGCTGGTGCCGCTGCTGGCCACCGCCGCGGCGGTCGTGGCCAGCCGGCGGGAACCGGGCGGGCTCACGCGCGCCGCGTGACCAGCGGACCGGCGACCCGGAGCGGGCGGCGTGCCGACCGACCACCCCCCGGTCGGCTACCGTCGGCCGGCTGTCCGCTCCCGGTCCGAGGTCCGCCCGTGTCACCCGCCGCCGTGCCCGCGCCGGCCGTCCGCCTGCACCGCGTCGTCAAACGGTTCGGGCCGTTGACCGCCGTCGACCACCTCGACCTCGAGGTGCCGGCGGGGGTCTGCTTCGGCCTGCTCGGGCCGAACGGTGCGGGCAAGTCCACCACCATGCGGCTGCTGACCGGCCAGGCGATCGCGACCGAGGGGTCGGTCGAGGTGCTCGGTCACGCGCTGCCGGCCGCGAGCAAGGCGGCCCGCGCCCGGTGCGGCGTGGTGCCGCAGGTCGACGACCTCGACGACGAGCTGACCGTGGCCGAGAACCTCGGCGTCTACGCCCGGTTCCACGGCATCCCGCGACGCGAACGGGCCGCCGCCGTCGCGCGTGGCCTGGCCATCGCCGAGCTCGCCGACCGCGCCGCCACCCCCACCGAGGACCTCTCCGGCGGGATGCGTCGGCGGTTGCTGATCGCGCGCGGTCTCATCCACCGTCCCGAGCTGGTGCTGCTCGACGAACCGACCGTGGGACTCGACCCGCAGGTCCGGGCGCAGCTGTGGACCACCGTCGACGGCATCCGACGGGCCGGCGCGACCGTGGTGCTCACCACCCACTACATCGAGGAGGCCGAACGTCTCTGCGACGAGGTCGCCGTCGTCCACCGGGGACGGATCGTCGCCCGGGGCGCGCCGGACCAGCTCATCCGCGATCACGTCGGTGCCGAGGTGCTGGAGATCTCCGGCCGCGGCGCCGACCTGGTGGCGACCACCGCGGAGCTGCGGGCCGCGGGGTTCGCGACGCGGTCGGCCGGGACCGCCGTGGCGGTGCTCGGTGCGGAGCGGCTGCCGGCCGAGGTCCTCGCCCGTGGTCGTCGCCGCGTCGCGACGCTCGAGGACGTCTTCGTCGTGCTCACCGGTGAGGAGCTCGAACGACGGCCGGTCGGCGACCTCGAGGAGGTGACGTCGTGACCGCGATGGCCCCGGCCCCACGGTCGTACCGCGCCCCCCGCCGGTTCGAACCGCGCACCGTGGGCGCCATCCTGCACCGCGAGTGGCGGGTGTTCCGGCGCGTGTGGTTCTCGACCGCGTTCGGCTCGCTGGCCGAGCCGGTGCTGTACTTCGTCGCGTTCGGCTACGGGTTCGGGGCGCTCGTCGCCGAGGTGGCGGGGCTCGACTACCTCGACTTCATCGCCACCGGGGCGATCGCGATCGGGATCCTGTTCTCGAGCGCGTTCCCGGGCCTGATCAACGGCTACTTCCGCCGCAAGGAGCAGCACCTCTACGACGGGATCCTCACCGCACCGGTGTCGGTCGCCGAGATCGTCACCGGTGAGGCGCTCTGGAACGCCTTCCGCGTCACCGTCGTCGCGGTCATCACCACCTTCGTGGCCCTCGCCTTCGGGGTGCGCCCCGGCCCCGGCGTGCTGCTGGTCCCGGCCGTCTCGGTCGTCGGCGGGTTCGGGTTCGCCGCCGCGGGTGCCGCCTTCGGGGCGTTGCTGCGCTCGACCCACGGCTTCGACTTCGTGATCGTCGGCGTGATCGTGCCGATGTACGTCATCGCCGGGACGTTCTTCCCCCTCGACACGCTGCCGTCGTTCATGACGACCATCGGCCAGTTCAACCCCCTCACCCACGTGGTCGAGCTGCTGCGCATCCTGACGTTCGGGACCGGCACGTTCGTCGACGCGCTCGGCCACCTCGCGGTCGTGCTCGTGTTCGACCTGCTCGCGTGGCTCGCGGCGGT
>CAYSTY010000155.1:0-5932 GCA_964433685.1 uncultured Actinomycetota bacterium
GGACGACGACGAGGCGCGCCCCGACCGCAGCCGCGTCGGCGACGGCGTTCTGTCCGCCGTGGGTCACCACCACGTCCGCCGCGCTCAGCAACGCGACGGGGTCGCCGACGACGCCGCGGACGTCGACCACGCCGCCGGTGCCGGCCCGCCCCTCCAGCGGCGGCGTGCCGACGACGGTCCACCGGTGGTCGGGCGTGGCGCGAGCCGCCGCGACGAGGTCGTCGTGGGCGATGCCGTCACCGCCGAACCCGCGCAGCACGACGACGTGGCGCTCCCGCGGGTCGAGGCCGGAACGGGCGCAGGCCTCGTCGCGCGGCAGCGCCCGACCCGCGAGCGTCGAGGTCGCGCCGACGTGGTGGGTGCGGTCACGGACCTCGGCGGCCGCGGTGGGGTCCTCGGCCCACGCGGGCCAGAACGCCAACAGCGCGCCGGCCGCCTCGTACGCCGTGCGGTGCGGGAGGTCGCTGCGGTCGCCGTGCTGGCGGACCACCACGGGGACGACCCCGGCGAGGCGGGCGAGCAGGGTCACCTCGACCGAGACGTCGACGACGAGGGCCGCCGGATCTGCAGCGACGAACCAGTCGGCGATCCGGGCCGTCCGCTCCCGCAGACCGAGGTGGCCCACCGGGGCGTGGTGCAGGACGGCCGGCAGCGGCCGGTCGAGGGCGGGACCGCCGACGTCGAGGGGTAGGCGCACGACCTCGGCGTCCGTGGTGTGGTCGCTGGAGGTCAGCAGCGTGGACGGGGTCCGGCAACGGGCCAGCACCTGTTCGGCGCGGCGGACGTGACCGGCTCCGTGGTGGTGGGCGTAGTAGCCGAGGTGGGCCCTCACGCGACGAGCTCGCCGTAGAGCTGCTCGTAGCGGTCGGTCATGGTGGTGAGCGAGCCGGTGTGCTCGACCTTCGCCCGGCACGCACGCCGGTCGATGGTGTCGGCGCGGGCGATCGCGTCGGCGAGCGCGTCCACGTCATCGGGTGGGACGAGCACGCCGCAGGACCCGTCGACCAGCTCCGGGAGGGCCCCGCGGGCGAACCCGACCACGGGTGTGCCGCAGGCGAGCGCCTCGGTGATCACCAGCCCGTACGGCTCCTCCCAGACCGGGGTCACCAGGCACGCCCGTGCGCTGCCGACGAGGGCAGCGAGCTCGTCGGTGTCGAGGTGACCCACCCAGGTCACGTCCGGTCCGAGCCGCGGGGCGACCTCGCGTTCGACGTACCCCGGGTCGCCGGCGGGTCCGGCCAGGCGGATCGGCACGCCGGCGCGGACCGCCGCGTCGATGGCGAGGTGGGGCGCCTTCTCCGGGGTCAGACGCCCCATCCAGACCACGTGGTCGCCCGACGGTTCGGCACGGAACGGCCAGTCGTCGAGGGGGATGCCGTTGTGGACCACGTGACCGATCAGCTCCGCCCGCGCCCACGAGCGGGCGTTGCTGGCGGACACCGACACGAAGGTGGTGTCCGCTCCGGCCGGCAGCGTCGCCATCGCGCTCTCGAGCCACGGCGTCGGCGGGGTGTGGAGCGTGGTCAGCATCGGCGCTGCGAGCATCGGCGCCATGGCGATCGGCAGGTAGTGCAGCGAGTGGTTGTGCACGACGTCGACCGCGCCGTCGCGCTGGAGTCGCAGCATCGCCTCGAGGTAGGCGTGGTGCTCGACGAGGAAGGGTTCGGCGACCATCGACGGGTCCCGACGGGCCGCGTCGGTCAGGGTGAAGCTCGCGGCCTCGGGGAGGATGGGTGACACCCCGAGGCTGCGATCGGAATCACCCGAGGCGTACAGGGTGACCGTGTGCCCGCGCCGTCGCAGCTCCTGGGTCAGACGGTGGGTGAGCGCCTCGAGGCCGCCCGCGTACGGACGACTGATGGGGTGCCGCGCGGAGGCGAGGATGGCGATGCGCGTCGGACGACCTCCTGGGCGTACAGGTCCTCGAGCATCCCCCGCCGCTGACCCGGCCGGGCGGACCGGGCTGCGTCCTGGTGCAGTGGACCTCGCCGCACCCAACGTGGGGTGCGGTGGTGGACGCCCGGACAGGGGCGGCGACCGCTCACGGTCCCTTCACGGGTGGGCGGGGTGGCCGACCGGATGGGCACGAGGTGTTCCAGCCCCGGGACCTCGAGGCCCGAGGACACGCCGATGTCCGTCCACCGTGCGCGCCACGTGTCGGCGTTGTTCGCCCTGTTCGCTGTGGTCGCGGGTGCGTGCAGCGGCGGCGGCTCCGACGAGCCCGCGGTCGCCGCGCTCCCCACCGCCGCGTCGACGGCGCACGACGCCGAACCGCTGGACGCCGACGTGACGCTGGCGCAGCTGTGCCGCGACCGCTTCGCCGGCATCGAGGCCACCGACGAGCTGCACGTCGGGCTGATGACGGACGCCGGCAGCATCATCGACGGCAACTTCAACCAGTCCGCGTACGAGGGCATGCAGGCGGCCGCACGCTGCTTCGGGTTCGGTACCACCTACCTCGCCAGCGGTGAGACCGGCGACTACGCCGCCCATCTGCGTGATCTGGTGGAACAGGACGTGGATGCCGTCATCACCGTCGGCTACCCGCTCACCGGGGCCACGGCGACCGTCGCCGCGGAGCATCCCGAGGTGGCGTTCATCGGCATCGACCAGGTGGTCGACGCCGGGACCGACAACCACGTCCGGGTGACCTACGCCGACGCGCAGGCCGGCTACCTCGCCGGTGTGATGGCGGCCCTGATCACGAACCGGAGCACCGTCGGCGTGGTCGCCGGCCCCGACGACGTGCCGCCGGTGGTCGCGCTCGCCGACGGGTTCGAGTGGGGCGTCCGTTCCGTCGCACCCGATCTCACCGTGAAGCGGGCGCACCTGCCGTCGTTCTCCGACCCCGAAGCCGGTTCGGAGAAGGTGAGCGAGTTCCTGCGGGCGGGCGTCGGGGCGGTCTTCGCGCCCGCCGGGATGACCGGCAGCGGCGCCATCCTGCACGCCGCGCAGGCCGGCATCCCCGTCATCGGTGTCGATCGCGACCAGTACCTGACCACCTTCGAGGGCGGTCTCGTCGCCGGCTCGAACCGCATCGCGACGTCCGTGGTCAAGCGCGTGGACCTCGGCGTCTTCCTCCAGTTGGCCGATCTCGTCCAGGGCACCTTCACGGGGGGTGCGGTCGTCCTCGACGCCGCCTCGGGGGGCGTGACCTACGCCCCGTCCCACGACTTCCAGCTGCCGCCGGGCGTCGCCGAGCGGATCGAGGAGGTCCGTCGCGGGCTGGCGTCCGGGACCATCGACCCCGGCGTCCCCGCCGGGCGTGTGGCGACGTCCGATGGGTGAACCTCGGGTGGACGCGCGCCCCGGTCGGGCGCGTCCCTACGGCCGGTCGGGCCTGCGCGGCCTCGTGCGTCGGTGGAGCCGGCGCAGCTTGCTGGTCAGGTACGGGCTGGCGAGCGTCGTGCTGTTCCTCGCGCTCGGCTCGTTGCTCGGCCACCTCCTCCAGGGAGCGATCGAGGACCGGGTGCTCGACAGCGCGCTGCGCGAGGCCGAGGTCGTCACCCGGCTGGGTGTGCAGAGCCGGCTGACGCCCGAGGAGGTCAGGCACGGGTTGACGCCGTCCCGTCTGGCCGCGCTCGGGCACGCCTTCACCGCGAGGTTGTCGGTCACCGACGTCATCGACGTCACCGTCTGGGACCTCGACGGTCGTGTGGTCTTCGCGACCGACCCGGAGCACGTCGGTGCCCACGCCGAGCCCTCCCCCCTGCTCCGTCGGGCGCTGGCGGGCTCGCCCCTCGCCACGATCACCGACAGCAGCGGGTCACCCGACCTCGTCCGTCGGCGTCACGGTGAGATCCTCGAGGCGTACACGCCGCTCCAGTTCGGCTCGGGACCGAACGTCGCGGTCGACGGTGCGGTCGGGTTGGCGCTGCCGTTCCGGCCCATCGCCGAGACCATCCGTGCCGACACCCACCGGTTGTACGTCGCACTCGCGGTCGCGTTGGCCGTGCTCTGGGGTGTGCTGTTCCGTTCGGTCGCCAGCGCCTCCCGACGGCTGCGGGAGCAGTCGGCCGTCAACCAGTACCAGGCGCTCCACGACGGCCTGACGGGGCTCCCGAACCGGTCGCTGTTCACCGACCGGTTGGAGCTGTCGGTGAAGGTCGCCGAGCGGGTCGGTGTCGGTTTCACCGTGATGTTGATGGACCTCGACCGCTTCAAGGAGATCAACGACACCCTCGGCCACCATCACGGTGACGTGGTGCTCCAGCAGGTCGCGCGACGTCTGACCTCGACGCTCCGCGCAGGGGACACCGTCGCCCGCCTCGGCGGTGACGAGTTCGCGTTCCTGTTCCCCGAGGTGGACGACGAAGCGGACGCGCTCGCTGTCGCGGCCAAGATCCGAGCGACGCTCGAGCAGCCCTTCGACGTGCTCGGTCTGTCGCTCGACGTCGCTGCCAGCCTCGGCATCGCCATCTACCCCGACCACGCGGGGACACCCGTCGAGCTCGTGCAGCGCGCCGATATCGCCATGTACGAGGCCAAGCGCCAGCACAGCGGCCAACGGGTGTACGCGCCCGATGGTGACGACCACAGCCGGGAACGGCTCGCGTTGACCGGCGAGCTGCGCCGCGCGATCGAGAACGGTGAGCTGGTGGTGCATTACCAGCCGCAGCTCGACATCGCCTCGGGGCGGATCATCGATGCCGAGGCGCTGGTGCGCTGGGACCACCCCGTCCACGGGCTGCTCGGCCCGGGGGTGTTCATCCCCGCGGCCGAGCGCAGCGAGTTGATCGGTCCGCTGACCGAGCACGTCCTCGACGTGGCGCTGCGTGACTGCCGCCGGTGGAACGACCGCGGGCACCGCGTGGGGGTGTCGGTCAACCTGTCGGCGCGCAACCTCCACAGCGCCGATCTGGTGACGACCGTCGCCGCGCTCCTCGATCGTCACGGTGTCGCGCCCGAGCTGCT
This sequence comes from uncultured Actinomycetota bacterium, assembly GCA_964433685.1. Classification (GTDB taxonomy): domain Bacteria; phylum Actinomycetota; class Nitriliruptoria; order Nitriliruptorales; family Nitriliruptoraceae; genus Nitriliruptor. Next base: position 4,915 of record CAYSTY010000155.1, read on the forward strand.
CACCCTCGAGATCACCGAGACCATGATCTCGGCCGACCCGCACCGGGCACGCGAAGCCGTCCTCGGGTTGCGGGCGCTCGGGATCGAGCTGTCGATCGACGACTTCGGGACCGGCTACTCGTCCTTCGCGGTGCTGCGCAGCCTGCCGGTGACCGAACTCAAGATCGACCGCAGCTTCGTCGCGGACCTGTGTTCGTCGGCGACCGCGCGGACCATCGTCGAGCTGACGTGCCTGCTCGGGCACCGCCTCGGGCTGTCGGTCGTCGCCGAAGGCGTCGAGGACGCCGAGACGGCGGCCGCGTTGTCCGCGATCGGCTGTGACCTCGCGCAGGGCTACTGGTACGCCCGGCCGCTCGAGCTCGACGGCTTCCTGGCCTACCTCGCCGACGGTCCGGACGGCGCAGTTCGGTTCAGCGCGGGGATGTCCTCGGGGATGACACCGTCGAGGTAGAGATCCTCGGCGAGGTCCCGCAGCGCGCGCAGGGCGGTGGAGCAGCGAGGCTGCCACCCGTCTACTTGGGCACCACCCCGCGGTTCTCGCTCGACCTCCAGGCCCAGTACGACCTCGACATCGAAGCCGACCGCCTCGGCGACCTGCCGATCCGCATCCTGACGAACGTGCCCGCCGGCACCATCAGTCGTCTGCGTCCGTCCGGTTCGTCAGTTCGGAGAGGTTGTCCAGGACCGATCCCGTGGCTTCGTGCATGGCTCGTAGCTGGACGGGGGTCAGCGCGGCGAAGAAGAACTCGCGGACACGAGCGACGTGTGCAGGGGCGGCGGCCCGGATGGTGGCGAGGCCGTGCTCGGTGATGCAGATCAAGGGGGCTCGAAGGTCGTCGGTGCAGGCGTCGCGACGCACGTAGTCGCGTCGTTCCATGCGTCGGATGTGGTGCGCGAGACGACTCTTCTCCCACTGCAGTTCGTTGCGCAGCTCGCGGGCTCTGAGCACGCCGTCCGGGGCCTCGGAGAGGATCGCCAGCACCTCGTAGTCCGAGATGGACATGTTCGAGTCCGTCTT
>CAYSTY010000156.1:0-5835 GCA_964433685.1 uncultured Actinomycetota bacterium
CGGATCGTCGCCGACTGGAACGTGCGGATCATCGCCACGGACCTGTCGGCCGAGATGCTCGGCCGCGCCGCCGCCGGACGTTTCACCCAGCTCGAGGTCAACCGTGGCCTGCCCGCACCGTCGCTGCTGCGCCACTTCCGCCGCGACGGCGCCATGTGGCAGATCAGCGACGACATCCGCGCGATGGTGGAGTTCCGGCCGCTGAACCTGGTGCAGCCGTGGCCCTTCCTGCCCCAGGCGGACGTCGTGTTCCTGCGCAACGTCCTCATCTACTTCGACCTGCCGACCAAGCAGGAGGTGCTGCGGCGCCTGCGGACGGTGATCCGTCCGGACGGCTACCTGCTGCTCGGCACCGCCGAGACCACCCTGAACGTCGACGAGAGCTACGAGCGCATCACCGTCGACCGTGCCACCGCCTACCAGCCGCGATGAGCGCGGCCACCTCGAGGAGCTACCCGATGGACCTGACCCAGGTTGACCTCCACCAGATCGCTGCCGACATCTGGGCCGCGATCCTCGGCCTGGAGCTCAAGCCCAACCCCGCCGTGGACACCCACGAGCCGGGGGAGCGCATCGTCACCGGGAACGTGCAGATCACCGGTGACTGGTCGGGTGCGGTGACCGTCCAGTGCTCGGAGCGTCTCGCGCGTCACGCGGCGGCGCTGATGTTCGGCATGGACGACGCCGAGGTCGCCGAGGACGAGGTCACCGACACCATGGGTGAGCTCGCCAACATGACCGGCGGCAACGTCAAGTCGCTGCTCACCGGCAGCTGCCAGCTCTCGCTCCCGTCGGTGACCAGCGGCATCGACTACACGCTGGTCATCCCGGGCGCCTCGCCCGTCGACCGCGTCGTCTCCGAGTGCGACGGCGAGCTGGTCATCCTCACCCTCCTGCAGCGCACCGGGTCCTGACCCGGCGCTCCACCGGCACCTTCTCCCCGTCACACCTCGCCCCGGAGGCCCCACCGTGAAGATCCTCGTCGTCGACGACTCCCGCGCGATGCGCGCGATCGTCAAGCGTGCCCTGTCCAGCATCGACCGCTTGAGCGGTGCGACCATCCTCGAGGCCGCCGACGGCCGTGAGGGGTTCGACACCGTCGTGGCCGAGCAGCCCGACCTGGTCCTGTCGGACTGGAACATGCCGGAGATGAGCGGCATCGAGTTCCTCCAGGCGCTCAACGAGCACGGCCACAGCGTCAGCTTCGGCTTCGTGACCTCCGAGTCCACCCCGGAGATGCACGAGCTCGCCAAGGCCCACGGCGCCAAGTTCCTGGTGTCCAAGCCGTTCACGCCCGAGTCGATCGACCGCGCGCTCGCGGGAGCCATCTAGTGCGCTGTCCCGAGCCGGCGCGGGCGTCGTACCGCGACCTCCTGCGCGACCTGCTCGGTCGCACGGTCGAGGTCCGGCCCGGCGCGGCGCAGGAGCTGACGTCCGACAACCCGTCCTACCTCGCCGCCTACCGTTACGACGCGGGTGAGGTCGCGGCGCTCGCCGTCGCCGACCTCGCCTTCGCGACCGCCGCGGCGGCCGCGATCGGCATGATGCCGCCGGTCGAGACCCGCGACACCGTGGCGGAGGCGGGGGCGCTCGACGAGGAGCTGCTCGAGTTCTTCCACGAGGTGGTGAACGTGGCGGCCAAGCTGCTCAACAGCCCGACCACACCGCACGTCAAGCTCAGCGAGCTCGTGCCCGTCCCCGGCGAGGTCCCCGACGAGGTCGGCGAGGTCGCCGCATCACCGCGTGCTCGTCACGACTGGCGGGTGCGCGTCGACGGCTACGGCGAGGGCACCGTGACCCTCCTGCACGCCTGACGGCGACTCCACCTGGGCCCGCGTGACCTCAGCTGGTCGCGCGGGCCGCTGCCGTGAGGGCCGACACGGCCCCGATGGCGGTGTCCACCAGCTCGGGTTCGAGCTCGGTGCCGGCACGCTCGCGCAGACGTTCCGCGAGGGTGGCTGCGCCGGCCATCTTGTCGGCGGCGACCAGCTCGTCGATGGCGTGGGCGACGGCCAGGACGCGGGCGGCCTCGGGGATCTCCTGACCGCGTCGGCCCTCGGGGAACCCGTCGCCGTCCCAGCGTTCGCACTGCGCCTGGACGGCGGCAGCGACGACCGGACCGGCGGTGAGCCGCAACGCGGCGGCACCCCGGGTCGGGAAGGTCCGCCAGGCTTCCAGCAGCTCGCCGGTGAGGTCGCCGGGTCCGACCACGGCTGCGGGCGGCAGGCCGGCCCGCCCGACGTCGTGCAGGTGGCCGGCGAGCTGGACGCGGGCGACCGCAGCCGGGGACCAGGCCAGGGTGCGGGCCAGCTCGGCGGCGATACGTCCGACGCGTTCGCCGTGGCCCTTGCCGTCGGGCATCTGCGCCTCGACGGCGGCCACGAGCTTGAGGCTGGCCTCGAGCTCGGTGGTGACCGACACGCCGAGGGCGAGCTGTTCACCGCCGAGCACGTTGCGGGTGCCGTCCATCGCGGCGACGTCCAGGGCGCGCCGGGCGAGGTCGACCAGCTCCTCGGGGTCGGAGGACGACTCCGGACCGGCGTGTCCGAGCACGAGGCGCAGCGGTAGACCACGGTCGCGGAAGGTCTTGGCGACCTCCACGAGACGGCCACCGAGGCCCTCCATGGCGTTGGGGGACAGGTCGGGACCGACCAGGCCGAACTCGCCGGGGCCGGTGCTGTACAGCTCGGCGCCGGTGATGCTGATGACGTGGTTCATCGAGGACGCGAGCCGGCGGCGCTGGAGCAGCACGATCGGGTCGGGCGACGCCGAGGTCCAGCGTTCCGACACGATGCGCATGAAGACCACGCGGGGGATGTCCCCGGAGTCGCCGAGGGTGCCGATCCGCCGTTCGAAGCTGCGGCGGTCGGGCAGGCCGGTGATCGCGTCGCGGCCACGGCTGTCGGTGGCGCCGCTGTCGCCGAACCGGCGCTCGAACGAGGCCAGCAGGGCACCGGGGGAGCGTTCGTCCTCGACGAGGCCGAGGAGCGCTTCCTCGTTGCCCTCGCCGACGAGGCCGATGGCGCCGTCGCCGACCAGTTCGGCCGCCAGACGCTCGGCGCCGGTGTGGGCCAGCACCACGACCGGGTGCGGGGTGTCCGGCAGCCGGTGGGCGATGTCGGCGAGCTCGTCGGGTGGGATCCGGGTGGAGATGACCTCGGCGTGGACCTCACCGTCCTCGACGATGTCCGCGCCGACGGAGATCAGCCGCTGACGGGCCGACTCGGGGACACCGGTCAGCTTGAGCCGCAGCTCGCCGGTGGCGACGGTGGGGTGACCGAGCTCGAGCAGCTGCACGGTCAGGCCGTCGCGACGACGGCGGCCGTGTCGCGTTCCGCCCCGGCCAGCCGGGTCCGCCAGGTGGTGTCGGCCTGCACGGCGGCGACGTAGGCCACCCGTGCGCGCTTCCCAGGGGCGTTCTCCGGGACGGAGGGGACCCGGTCGTAGGCGGTGCCGAAGTAGGCCTGGAGGGCGTGGAGGGCCTCGTGACGCAGCTGGGACGCACGGGCCTCGGTGACGCCGAGGTCGTCGGCGATGTCGCGCAGGAGGCGTCCTTCGAAGTGGTGCTCCATCAGGACGCGACGCGGCAGCTCGGGGAGGCGGGCGACCGCGGTGCGCAGGGTGCCGACGAGCTCGTTGCGCTCGAGGGACTGTTCGGGCAGCCAGCTCGTGTCGTTCTCCTCGATGCGGTCGGCCAGCGAGGTGACGTCCCCGTCGTCGCCGAGCGGACGGTCGAGGGTGAGGAGGGTGGCGGTGACGGCGGAGGCGCGGCGCTCCTGCACGACCTCGAGGGAGATCCCGAGCTCGTCGGCGATCTCGCTGTCCTCGGGGGTGCGCTGGAGGCGCTCCTCGAGCGTGGAGGTGGCGGTCTCGATGGCGCGCAGGTCGCGACGCAGGCGACGGGTGGCCCAGTCGCGGGTGCGGGTCGCGTCGAGGATGGCGCCGCGGATGCGGATCGAGGCGTAGCGGGCGAAGGGCACCCCGGTCGATGCGTCGTAGCGGTGGGCGGCGTCCACGAGGCCGGCCGCACCGGCGCCGTGCAGCTCGTCACGGTCGACGTGGCGGGGGAAGCGCGCCGCCAGCTGGTGGACCACGTGGTCGACCAGGTGGACGTGGCTCTCGATGAGCTCGTCGACCTCGGAGCGTGCGGTCCGCGGTGCCGTCTTCGTCTGCATTCTGCGATCCTCGTGTGTCCCCTGGAGGGCCCGTCCGGCCTCACTGAGAGACATCGAGCAGTCACGTAGAGATACTGAGCGAGGTTCACGGTTCCTTCACGTGCGCGGCGTGCCCCTTCACGAACGTCTTCACGTCGAACGCTTCAGCGGCACGGCCCCGCGCCGACGGGCAGGGTCGAAGGTCCCGACCACCCCGACAGGAACAGGCCCCTTCGTGATCGACGAGCTGCAGGACGTGCTCCGCCACCAGCGCGACGCCGCCGTGGCGCTCGAGGGCCGCCTCCGGGCGATCGAGCTGCTGTTGTCGTCCGGTGAACCGCGCTTCCTGTCGCTCGCGGTCGACGAGGCCAACGACGCTGCGGAGCGTCTCGCGGCGCTCGAGCTGACCCGGGTGCTGACCCTCAGCTCGATCGGTGCGCCGGTCGACGTGTCGGCCCGGGAGGTCATCGGCGCCGTCGGGGGCGACCGCGGGCTGCCGTTCGCGGCGCTGGTCGACGAGCTGCGTGCGGTGATCGGCAGGGTCGCGATCCGGCGCGAGCAGGTCCAGCGCCTGCTGGCCGTCGTGCAGGCCGAGGGCGAGCAGCGCATCAACCTCGCCGGCGCTGCCCAGCTGGTCTGAGGGGACTCAGACGGTGCCGGGGGGCCGTGGGGGCGTGGTGCCCGGCTTGGCCGCGGCACGGGGCATGCGGGCGATGAGGTGCTGCGTGCGGGCCGCGGCGCCGGCCGCCGAGGTGTTCTCCGCCTCGAGCTGACGGAAGACCTCCTCACGGTGGACCTGGACGCTCCGCGGCGCGTCGATCCCGATGCGGATCTGGTCGCCGCGGACCTCGAGGACCGTGACCGTCACCTCGTTGCCGATGACGATGGACTCACCGACACGACGGGACAGGACGAGCAAGGTCAGCCTCCGGCGGTGACGAGGGCCCGCAGCGGCAACGCCTCGTCGTCGAGGACGACCTGGCGCGCTGCACGGGTACGGGCGTTCGCGACGAACGGTGCCCGGAGGTTCAAGTAGAGGTGCTCGACGTCGTCGGCGATGACCGAGCAGAACACCAGCGCATCGGTCGGATCCTCGATGCCGAGCTCGCGTCGCTCGGACTCGGGCAGGTCCATCCCGTAGTCGGGGAAGAACAGCCACGGCGAGGTGACCACGAGCGACAGCTCCGGGTCGTCGAGGCTCTGCAGGAGCTGGAAGGTGCCGTCGTCGGTGAAGTCGCCGATGACGAACCGCTCCGCGGCCGCGAAGCCGGGGATACCGCCGTCGAACGTCAGCACGTCGGGCACGTCCCCGCCGTTCACGTCCACCACGTCTCCTCCGACCGCCGCGAGACTAGCGCTCATCGGAGGAACGCCACGAGGGACGGCGGCAGCGCGCGGCCGAGGGCCTGCAGGGTCGCCTCGTAGGCCACCTGCTGGACCTGCAGCTCCATGATCCCCTGGGCGAGGTCGACGTCCTCGATGCCGGACAGCTCGTTGCGCAGGGTCAACAGCAGGTCCTGGGTGCGGCCCGCGGCGGACTCGACGCGGTTGGCGGCGGCGCCGACGGCGCCGAGCGAGTCGGAGACGGTGACCCGCGCCCGGTCGAGGGCCGACAGACGGTTCGACACGTCGGTCCCGGTGCCGGTGTGCAGGTCGGCGGCGAGGCCCTCGAGCTGGCTGA
>CAYSTY010000157.1:0-5834 GCA_964433685.1 uncultured Actinomycetota bacterium
GGGACGCGGCGGTGCAGTCCTGGCCGGCGTTGAAGTACCCCGCCCCCGCGATCCCGGCGGCGGCGGCCTCCACGTCGGCGTCGTCGAACACCAGGACGGGCGCCTTCCCGCCGAGCTCGAGGTGGGTGATCTTCAGGTCGCGGGATGCCGCCTCCGCGACCTCCATGCCGGCACGGATCGAGCCGGTCACCGACACGAACTGCGGGACCTCGTGGGCGACCAGGGCGCGGCCGGTGTCCCGGTCGCCGCACACCACGTTCAGCACGCCGGGCGGCAGGAACTCCTGCATCAGCTCGGCCATCCACACCGTCGACAACGGGGTGGTGTCGGACGGCTTGAGGACGACGGTGTTGCCGGCGGCGAGGGCGGGGGCGAACTTCCACACCGCCATCATCATCGGGTAGTTCCAGGGCGTGACCTGGGCGCACACGCCGATGGGTTCGCGACGCACGTACGAGGTGTGGCCCGGCATGTACTCGGCGGCTGCCCGGCCCTCGAGGACGCGCGCCGCACCGGCGAAGAAGCGGATCTGGTCCACCGCGGGCGGCAGCTCCTCGTCCATGGTCAGCTGGAAGGGCTTGCCGGTGTTCTCGCACTCGAGCCGGACCAGCTCCTCACCGCGGGACTCGATCGCGTCGGCGATGCGCAGCAGCGCGAGGCTGCGCTCCGCCGGGGTGGCGTCACGCCACCCGGGGAACGCGTCGGCCGCGGCCCGGCAGGCCGCGTCGACGTCCTCCTCCCCCGAGCGGGGCGCGGTGGCGAAGACCTGACCCGTCGCGGGGTCGACCAGGTCCATGGTCTCGCCCGAGGCCGCCTCCCGCAGCTCGCCGCCGATCAGGTTCCGCGTCGTACGCACCCTCGGTGACCTCCCGCTCCCGTCCCGCCGACGCCGGCGGGGCTCCCAACGGCGGACCCTACGTTCGGCCACCGTCCGATGTCGTCGGACACGTGGCTCGTCCCGACGCTCGCACCTTGGCCACCTGGCGAACCGGCACCCGTCTCGGCCAGTCGTCGAAGCCGCCGTGCGGCTTCCCGTGCATCTGTCCGCAGACGCTCCCCAGCGGGCTGCCTACCGTCCCCGCGGCGCGCTGGGCCGTGCGCCACCTGGAGCGACGAGGGAGCTGGGCTGTGGCCGACGTGCCGGCTCGGACCGGGCTGCTGATCGACGGGGTGTGGGAGGAACGCGACCGGACGCTTCCGGTGTTGGACACCTGGAGCGGGGAGCGGATCAGCGAGCAGGCGGTCGCGACGCGCGGCGACGTCGACCGTGCCGTGACCGTCGCCGCCCGCACGCTCCGCGACGGGCCGTTGCCGCTGTCCGTCCGCGCCGCCGTGCTCGAGCGCACGGCGACGCTCGTCGTCCGCGACCGCGAGCACCTCGCGCGGCTGATCGCGCTGGAAGCGGCCAAGCCGCTGGCGACGGCACTGGTCGAGGTCGAACGCTGCGTCGAGACGCTCCGGTTCAGCGCGGCCGAGGCGCGGACCCACCACGACCGCACCCTGCCGATCGACGCGCACCCGGCCGGTATCGGCGCGACCGGGTTCGTGCGCCGCGAACCGATCGGCGTGGTGGCCGCGATCACGCCGTTCAACTTCCCGCTGAACCTCGTCGCGCACAAGCTCGGTCCCGCGATCGCCGCCGGCTGCCCGGTGGTGCTCAAGCCGGCGGAGCGGACCCCGCTGTCGGCGGTGGCGCTCGCCGAACGGCTGCTGGAAGCCGGGTTGCCCGCGGGGTGGCTGGCCGTCCTCACCGGCGGCGGGGCGGAGGTCGGGGGTGCGCTGGCACGCCACCCGGGTGTCGCGGCGGTGACCTTCACCGGCTCCGCGGCGGTCGGGGCGCAGCTGGCCCGTGATGCCACGCACGCCGAGGTGCTGCTCGAACTGGGGTCCGCCGCACCGCTCGTCGCCGAAGCCGACGCGGACGTGCCGAGCGTCGTGGACCGGGTCGTCACCGGCGGCTTCGGGTACGCCGGACAGTCGTGCGTCTCCGTGCAGCGGCTGCTGCTCCACGAGGACGTCGCCGAGGCCGTGCTCGACGCGCTCGTCCCGCGGGTCGCAGCGCTCCGGGTCGGACCGCCGTTGGACCCGGGATCGGACCTGAGCACCGTCATCGACGACGCTGCCGGGGACCGCATCCGTGCGTCGATCGCCACCACGGTGGCCGCTGGCGGACGGCTCCTCTCCGGCGGCGGTGGCAGCGGCGCGACGGTCGCGCCGACGTTGGTGGACGACGTCCCGCTCACCTCGCCGCTGTGGACCGAGGAGGTCTTCGGGCCGGTCGTCGCCGTCCGCACCTTCCGCTCCACCGACGAGGCGTTGGCCGCGGTCGCCGCCGGCCCGCCCCTGATCCACCTCGGCGTCTTCACCCGCGACCTCGACCGCGCCATGCGGTGGGTGACCGAGGTCCGTGCCGGCGCCGTCCTGGTCAACGAATCCCCCACCTTCCGCGTCGACCAGGCGCCCTACGGCGGCGTCGACCACCCCGGCGTCACCCGCGAGGGGCCCAGGTCGACCATCGCCGCCCTGACCGTCGAGAAGGTCGTGCTGCTGCGGCCCGCCGGCGGCGTCGACGGCACCGGGACGTGAGGGGGCGCGTGTGAGCGATCCGGCGCCGTTCCCCCCGTCCCGGCGCACCGCCCGCCGTTACGCTCCGGCACCGACCGTCGTCAGGGGTCCCGTGCCGTTGTGGCTCCCCGAGCTGCTCGACGACCCCGGTCTCGGACTGGAGGTCGTCGCCGGTCGCGCCGGGGTCGACCACCGCGGGCCGATCCGGTGGGCCCACATCGCCGACACCCCGGACCCGACGCCGTGGCTCGAGGGCGGTGAGGTCCTGCTGACCACCGGCCTCGGGGTCAAGGACGATCCCGAGCTGCAGCGGCGGTTGATCGCCTCGCTCGAACGACGGGGTGTGGTTGCGGTCGGGTTCGGTGTCGGGGTCGTGCTCGACGAGGTCCCGACCGCGATGACGACGGCGTGCGACGAGCTCGGGCTGCCGCTGTTCACCGTGCCCTACGAGGTGCCGTTCATCGCCGTGACCCGCCGGGTGTCGCACCACACCTTCGCGGAGCACGACGCGACCCTGACCAGCGCCGTCGCCCTCCACCGTCAGGTGCTCGCCGCGGTCGTCGGCGAGGGCGGGGTCGGCGTCGTGCTGGCCACCGTCGGTCCCGCCATGCCCACCGCGTCCCTCGTGGCGTTCGACTACACCGGACGTGAACTCGGACGCCACGATCCCGGCGGCACGGTCGCCGAGCTCGGCCTCGAGAAGATCTGGGTGACGACCGTGACCGACGGGTCACGCGTGACCGTCGAGCTCGACGGGTTCCAGGTCACCTCGCGACCCGTGCGGCTCGGCGAGGAGATCGAAGCGGTCGTGGTCGCCGTCAGCCCACGTCCTCTCGTCGAGCACGAGGAGCTCCTGTTCGAGCAGGGCCTGGCCGGCGTGTCGCTGGAGCTCGCGCGGGGCCGGTCCGAACGCGAGGCGAACCGAGCCCGCGTGGACGAGCTGTTCGAGGAGGTGACGGCAGGTCGTGCGACCGCCGCGTCGACGGCGCGCGCCCTCCACCGCCTGGGTGTCCAGCTGCGGGCGGGCTACCGGGTGCTGGCGGTGTCGCGACCGGTGGGGGTCAGCCAGGCGCAGCTGTGCGCCGTGGTCGAGGACGCCGTGCGGGTGGCGGGTCGACCCCTCGTCGGGCGGCTGGACGGGACCGTCCACGCGATCGTCCCGGACGCGGTGGGTGCGGCGGAGGCGATCGCTGCCGCCGCCGCGACGCGCGGGTGGCGTGGCGTCCGCGTCGGACGCAGCCGGACCAAGCGGGACGTCGAGGCGCTCGCTGCCGGGCTCCGTGAGGCCCGGGTCGCGCTGCAGCTCGAAGGTCCGACGGCGATCCACGACGTGGACCAGGTGGGGCTGGCCGGACTGTTGGCCGGGATGCGTGACGAGCTCGGGACGAGCGACTTCGTCGCCACCGTGCTCGGTCCGGTCCTCGCCCAGGACGGGACCGAGTCGTCACCACTGCTGGACACGTTGCGGGCCTACCTCGCGCACGGGTGCCGTCCGGGTCCGGCGGCCGACGAGCTGTGCATCCACCGTCACACCCTCGCCTACCGGCTCGACCGGGTCCGTGACCTGACCGGTCGCGATCCCCGGTCGGGCGAGCACCTGCTCGCGTTCGGGCTCGCGCTGGAGCTGCACGACCGACGCCCGGGTCGCGGGTGATCGACCAGGACGGCGAGGGTGCGGCGACCTGGTGGCTCGCCGACAGCGGCGACGACCTGACCCCGCGCCCACCGCTCGACGGTGACGTGTCCGTGGATGTCGCCATCGTGGGGGGTGGGCTCACGGGGTTGTGGTCGGCGTGGTACCTCGCCGTCCGCGATCCGTCGTTGCGCATCGTGGTCGTGGAGGCCGAGACGGTCGGGTTCGGGGCGTCCGGCCGCAACGGCGCGTGGCTGTCGCCCGGTGTCGGGGTCACCCCGACGGAGCTGGCCCGCCGGACCTCACCGGAGGTGGCACGGGCCACGACCGAAGCGATGCGCGGGACCGTCGACGAGATCGCGGACGTCTGCGAGCGGGTCGGCATCGACGCCCAGCTGCGACGCGGCGGCATCCTCCGCGTCGCCCGTGGCGCGCACGAGGTGCCCGCCCTCCACGCCGGGTACGACGCGCTCGTACGCCTCGGGTTGGACGACGGCATCGAGGTGCTGGACGCCGACGCGTTGGCGGCACGCGTGCGGGTGCACGACGCCCGCGGGGCGCTTTTCGACCCGTACGGCGCGGTGGTGCACCCCGGGCGGCTGGTCCGTGGCCTGGCGCGGGCGGTCGAGGCCGCCGGCGTCACGATCGTCGAGGGCACCCGGGTGCGGGACGTGCTGCCACGCGCGGGACGGACCGGACCGCAGGTCCGGACCGACCGGGGCACCGTCGCGGCCGAGACGGTGCTGCTGGCGTGCGAGGCCTGGTTGTCGCAGCTGCCCGGACACGGGCGCGACGTGTTGCCGCTGTACTCGCTGATCGTGCTGACCGGACCGGTCGACGACGCACGGTGGCAGGCCATCGGCTGGCGTGGCCACGAGTGCCTGTCGTCGCACCGGCTGACGGTCGACTACCTGTCGCGGACCGTGGACGGTCGGGTGCTGTTCGGGGGCCGTGGCGCCCCGTACCACTTCGGGTCCTCGATCGCGCCTCAGCACGACCGTCACGACCCGACCCACGCCGAGCTGGCTGCGCAGTTGACCGACTGGTTCCCGGACCTGCGCGGCGTCCCCATCGAGGTGCGGTGGGGCGGCCCGTTGGCGATGCCGCGCGACTGGCTGCCGTCGTTCCACCTCGACCCGGCGACCGGCGTCGGAGGGGCCCACGGCTACACCGGGCAGGGTGTGGCGACGACGAACCTCGCCGGCCGCGTGTTGGCCGACCTCGTCGTCGACGGCACCACCCCGTTCGCGGCACTGCCGATGGTGAACCACCGGTCGCGTCGTTGGGAACCCGAACCGCTGCGATGGCTCGGCGCCCGCGTGGTCCAGCGCGGGCTGGCGCGGGTGGATGCCCGCGCGGCCCGCACCGGCCGACCGCCGACCGGTCGATCCCTCGCCGAACGCCTCGTTCGGCACTGAGTAGCCCCCGCGGTCGGCCAGGAGGCGCGGTACCCACCAGTCTGCACCAAGGTCGGCCAGGAGGCGCGGTACCCACCAGGCTGCACCGAGGTCGGCCGCCGGGGACCGCACGACGGCGGGGATGCCGCCGGCGAGGAACCCAGGCAGCCACCCTGGGGCGTGTGGTTCAGGCGGCGAGGGGGATGCCGGCGGCGTGGCGGAACTGTTGGTGCAGGATC
>CAYSTY010000158.1:0-5821 GCA_964433685.1 uncultured Actinomycetota bacterium
CTGATCCAGACCATCGGTCGCGCCGCCCGCAACGTCGACGGGCAGGTCATCATGTACGCCGACCAGGTCACCGACGCGATGCGTACCGCGCTCGACGAGACCGACCGCCGGCGCGACAAGCAGCTGGCCTACAACGCCGAACACGACATCGACCCCCAGACGATCCGCAAGCGCGTCGGCGACATCATCGCGGCCGTCCGAGCCGAGGAAGCCGGCGTCGACTACCAGCCGACCGACGCGTCCTCGCGCGCCGCGGCCGCCGCGGACGCGGCGGAAGCCTCGGAGATGCCCCGCGAGGAGCTCGGGGCCCTGATCCGCCGCCTCGAGGAGGAGATGCACGAGGCCGCGGCGGACCTGCGCTTCGAGTACGCCGCACGGCTCCGCGACGAGCTGTCCGACCTCAAGCGCGAGCTCGCCTCCATGGAGGCCGCCAACGTGTGACCCGGCGCGTGCCTGCGACGGTGCCGCGGTCGAGGAGGCAGGGTCCTCGGACCCTGCACCCCCGAGGCCACGCAGCGTTATGGTGGCTGCCGGGGCACCGTCGAGCAGGAGCGGCCCGTGAGCGTGCTCAGCTGCGTGGGTCTGCGTAAGCGCTACGGCGATCTGGTCGCCGTCGACGGCGTCTCCTTCGCGGTCGCCGCCGGGGAGACCTACGGGCTGCTCGGGCCGAACGGGGCCGGCAAGACCACCACCATCTCGATGATCGCCGGCCTGCTGCGCCCCGACGCGGGTGAGGTCACCGTCCTCGACCACCGGGTGACCCCTCGGAGCGTGGCGGCGAAGGCCGCCATCGGCCTGGTCCCGCAGGACCTCGCCATCTACCCGGACCTGACCGCGCGCGAGAACCTGCGCTTCTTCGGGCGGCTCCACGGCCTCGACCGGGACCGGCTCGCCGCGCGCCTCGACGAGGTCCTGGAGGTCACCGGGCTCACCGACCGCGCCGACGACCGCGCCGACGAGTTCTCCGGGGGGATGAAGCGTCGGCTGAACATCGGCATCGGGCTGCTCCACGAACCGACGCTGCTGATCCTCGACGAGCCCACCGTCGGGGTCGACCCGCAGTCACGCAACGCCATCCTCGAGTCGGTGGAACAGCTCGCGACCAGCGGCATGGCCGTCCTGTACACGACCCACTACATGGAGGAGGCCGAGCGGCTCTGCGACCGCCTCGCCATCGTCGACCAGGGTCGCATCGTGGGGGAGGGGACCCGGCGGGAGCTGACCGACCGCGTCGGGGAGCTCGACCGTGTCCGGCTCGAGGTCGCCGGTGACGTCGAGGCGGCGGCGCAGGCGTGCGCCGCGCTCGTCCGTGTCCGCAGCGCGGACGTCGAGGATCAGGCCGTGGTGTGCCTGATCGAGGGTGCTGCAGCGTCCCTCCCGGCGTTGCTCGCGGCGGTCGCCGACAGCGGCGCGAGCGTGACCGGGGTGGAGGTCCGCGAACCCGACCTCGAGGACGTCTTCCTGCACCTCACCGGCCGAGCCCTGCGGGACTGACGTGCGCGCCGCCCTGATCATCCTCCTCAAGGACCTGCGTCTGCGGGCGCGGGACCGCAGCGTGTTCATGTTCGCCTTCGTGGTGCCGATCGGGCTGATGTTCCTGTTCTCGGTCGTGTTCCCCGACACCGAGGAGCTGACCGTCACCGCCGCCATCGTCGACCTCGACGGCGGGCCGATCGCGACCGGCTTCACCGGGCAGGTGCTGCCCGCGGTCGAGGCGACGGGCATCCTGGAGCTGTCCGTGGTGGGCGACCGGGACGCGGCACAGGCCGCCATCGCCGACGGGGAGCTCGACGCGGCCTGGATCGTCCCCGAGGGGTTCAGCGACGGTGTCGCCGCGGGCCGCGGCGGCCGGATCGAGGTGATCGTCTCCCCGGAGGCGGCGATCGCCGGCGAGGTCGCCCGCGGGGTCGCCTCGTCGTGGACCAGCCGTCTGGATGCGGCCGCGCTGGCGGTCGCGACCGCGCGGACCCTCGGTGGTCAGGACGGCGAGCTGGATCTGGAGGCGCTCGCGACGCAGGTGGCGGCGGGCAGCCCGTCGGTCACGCTCGCACCGCTGGTCGAACCGGACCGGCAGCTCGACATGGGCAGCTACCTGGCCGCGGGGATGGCGGCGTTCTTCGTCTTCTTCACCGTCCAGTACGGCGTGACCGGGCTGCTCGAGGAGCGCACGCTCGGCACCCTCCCGCGGCTGCTGGCCGCGCCCATCCCGGTGTGGGCGGTCCAGGTCGGCAAGGCGGTGGGCGCGACGGTGCTGGGCCTGGTGTCCATGGCCGTGCTGGCGGTCTCCTCGTCGTCGTTCCTCGATGCCGACTGGGGACCGCCGCTCGGGGCCACCGTCCTGATCGTGGCCATCGTGCTCGCGGCCATCGGGGTGATGTCCCTCGTGGGCAGCTTCGCGAGGACCGCCGAACAGGCCGGCAACTTCCAGTCCATCGTGGCCATCGTGCTCGGCATGCTCGGTGGGGTGTTCATCCCGCTGCCGGCGGGCTCCGGGCTCCTGCAGTTGGCGACGTTCGCCTCACCGCACGGTTGGTTCCTGCGGGGGTTGGCCGACCAGTCGGCGACCGGGGTGTGGACCGACGTGCTGCCGGCGGCGGCCGCGATCCTCGCGTTCGGGGTGGTGGCCGCGGTGCCCGCGGTCTGGCGGCTGCGGAGGGCGTCGACGTGGTGAGGTGGTGGACGATCACGTCGACCGAGCTGCGGCGGTTGTTCCGCGACCGCGGCAACCTCTTCTTCGTGCTCGTCTTCCCGCTGCTGCTGATCGTCCTGATCGGTGCGAGCTTCGGTTCCGGGACGGGCGTCAGCATCGGGATCGTCACGGCCGGGGACGACCCGGCGACCGAGCGGTTCGTCGCCGCGCTCGAGGACCTCGAGGGTCTGGACACCGAACCCGTCGAGGATGTCGACGCCCTCCGTGACCGCGTCGCGCGGGGTGGCCTGTCGGCGGGGGTGGTGGTCCCCGAGGGCTTCGGCGACGCGTTGCTCGCGTCCGACCCCGTCGAGGTGGCGTACGTCGGACGCCAGGACGGTGGTGCGGTCTCGCTGCAGGCCGTGATCGAGGGCGTCGTCGGCGACCAGGCGGCCATCGCCGACGCAGCCGCGGCCGCGTCGAACGCGACGGGTACGTCCATCGAGGATGCGCGTGCGGGGGCGGAGCGCGTGGCGGCCGTCCTACCGACCATCGAGGTGGCCGCGACCGAGGTGGCGGTGGACGGTGGTCTCGCCGAGGAGTTCGAGGGACTCGGACGGTTCGACCTCGGGGCCTCGAGCCAGCTGTTCCTGTTCACCTTCCTGACCGCGCTCGCCGGTGGCGCCTCGTTGATCCAGACCCGGCAGTACGGGGTCGCCCGGCGGATGCTGTCCACCTCGACCCCGCCCAGGGTCGTGCTGACCGGCATCGCCGGTGGACGCATCGCCGTGGCGCTGTTCCAGGCCGCCTACATCGTGGTGGTGACCTCGACGCTGTTCGACGTGAACTGGGGTGACCCGCTCGCGACGACCACCGTGGTGGTGCTCTTCTGTCTCGTCTCGGGCGGCGCCGGGATGCTGCTCGGTGCGACCCTGCGCAACGAGAGCCAGGCGGCCGGTGTGGGTACCGGTCTCGGGCTGGTCATGGCCGCGCTCGGTGGCTCGATGGTCCCCTTGGACATCTTCCCCGACACGGTCCGCCGGGTCGCGATGATCACCCCGCACGCCTGGGCGAACCAGGCCATGGCCGAGCTCGTGCGTCGCGACGGATCGCTCGGCGACGTCCTCCCGGAGGTCGCCGTGCTCGCCGGAACGGCCGTCGTCGTGCTCGCCACCGCCGGTGTCCTCCTGCAGCGCAACCTGACCCGGTGACCACCGCGGGTTAGGCTCGCCCCGCTCGCCCGCGTCCTGAGAGGCTTCCCGTGGACGACCTGCTGTTCACCGTGCACCAGATGCTCGGCTACGCGTTGACCGTCGTGGTCCTGATCGTGGCCATGGTCGCGTTCGGACGGGCCAAGAACGGCCAGGAGTTCAACGGGGGCCTGTACCGGGCGGTGTTCGCGGTCCTGGCGGTCCACGTGCTCATCGGCATCGGCCTCTACGTCACGCTCGGTGCCTGGGACTTCGATGCCCTCATCGCCTACGTCCACCCCGTCCTCGGCGTGGTCGCGCTCGGCGCCGGTCAGGCCATGGTCGGCCGCGCCCGTCGGACGCAGATGGCCGCCGACGCGCACCGGCTCGCCGGTCGTGGGCTCGTGGTCACCCTGGTGCTCATCCTCGCCGCGGTCGGTGTCGCGAGCGCGGCGTGAGTGCACCGGCGGGTACCGGAGCGGCTGCGTCCGGCGGCGGGTTCCCCGACGAGACCCATCTGCGTTCGATCGAGGAGCTGCTCGGGCTCCTGCTCGAGGAGGTCCCGTTCGCTGACCTGCTCGAGCAGATCGTCGATCTGACCGGACGTGCGATCGGGCGTGTGGATGCGGTCACGATCACGGTGCGGCGGATCAGCGGACGCACGGACACCGCGGCGGCGAGCGACGACGCCGCGCGACGCTTCGACGAGCGCCAACGGGCCCAGGGCAGCGGCCCGTGCGTCGAGGCGTTGGCCTCCGGTGAGGAACGAGCGTCGCCGGACCTCCGCGTGGACGCGAGGTGGCCGCAGCTGCAGGAGGAAGCCACCCGGACGGGGCTGGTGGCGGTGCTGGCCGTGCCGCTGTTCGCCGCCGGTGAGCCCGTCGGGGCGTTGAACGTCTTCAGCCGGGGTGAGGCTGGCATCGACCCGGACGCGGCGACCAGCGTGCGTGCGATCGCCGGCCCGGTCGCGGCCACCCTCGCCAACGCACGGGCCTACCGGCGGGTCGAACAGCTCGGGGAACAGTTGCGTGAGGCGATCGGGACCCGTGCCGTCATCGAGCAGGCCAAGGGCATCCTGATGGTGCGCGCGAACGTCGACGACGAGCAGGCCTTCGAGCTGCTGCGTCGCACCTCGCAGCACCAGAACCGCAAGCTCCGCGACGTGGCAGCGTCCGTGGTGGCGATGCGCGAACAGCTGCCCCCCGCCGCGGGCCGTTAGGCGCCGCCACGCGGGGGAGCGGACGGCGTGCCCGGCTCCCCGAGGGTCGCGCGACCGGGGGCGCTCCGCTTGGCCAGGTACATCGCCGTGTCGGCACGAGAGATGAGGTCATCGCTCACGGCGTCCTCGTCGGGGCCGACGAAGGCGACACCGACGCTGGCCGCGACCGGCAGGTCACACCCGGCGGTGGCCGTGGTGCGCCGCAGCGCCGTTGCGATCCGTTCGCCGAGCTCGAGGGCGGTGCTCTCGTCGGCGGCCTCACCCACCACCACGAACTCGTCACCACCGATGCGCGCGACCAGGTCCCCGCGCCGGACGGTGGCCCGGAGCCGTTCGCCGACGTCGATCAGCACCTCGTCGCCGGCGAGGTGACCGCACCGGTCGTTGATGGCCTTGAACCCGTCGAGGTCGACGAAGGCGACCGCGACCCCGGTGCGCTCGCGCTGGCTGAGCAGCAGCTCCAACTGGTCGAAGAGCCGGACCCGGTTCGGCAGACCCGTCAACGGATCCTGGGCGGCCTTGGCCTCGAGCAGCCGAGCCTGTTCGACGATGCGGGCCTCGGCACGCTTCAGGTCCTCGATGTCGGTGAGCGTCCCGAACCACCTGACGACGACCCCGTCGTCGTCGCGGAGCGGCATGGCCCGACCGAGCACCCAGTGGTAGGACCCGTCGGCACGACGCAGGCGGTACTCGATCTCGTAGGGCTCGCCGGTACGGACCGCGTGCTCCCACCGAGCGGCGGCACGGGGGCGGTCCTCGGGGTGGAAGGGCGGGTTCCAGCCG
>CAYSTY010000159.1:0-5814 GCA_964433685.1 uncultured Actinomycetota bacterium
CGTTCGAAGTTCCACTCGTACTTGTTGCGCGACCCCATCGGCACCTCGACGAACACCTCGATGGTGTGGCCGTCGCCGTCGGAGGTCGCGACACCGGCAGGTTCGTCGCGACCGTCGGATGCTCCACCGTGTGCGGTCACCGGGACACCTCGCTGTCGACGTTCGGATCGGGTCCCGGCAAGGTAGGCGGCCCGGCGACGGCTACGGTCCCTCCGAGCGACCCGACCCCTGCCAGGAGCTCCCCGTGATCGAGGCCGGCCAGCCCGCCCCCACCTTCACCCTGCCCGACCAGGACGGGCGCGAGGTGTCGCTCGAGGACCTGCGCGGCCGCCCCGTGGTCATCTACTTCTACCCCAAGGACGACACGCCCGGCTGCACCACCCAGGCCTGCGGGATCCGGGACCAGTGGGCCGAGTTCGAGGCTGCGGGCGCGACCGTCCTCGGCATCTCGCCGGACACCGTCGAGTCCCACGCCAGGTTCGCGGGCAAGCACGACCTGCCGCACACCCTCCTCGCCGATCCGGAGCGCGAGGTCCTGACCGCCTACGGCGCGTACGGCGAGAAGGTCCTGTACGGCAAGACCACCGTCGGCGTCATCCGCTCGACCTTCCTCGTGGACGCCGAGGGGCAGGTCGCCAAGGTGTGGAAGCGGGTGCAGACCAAGACCCACGCCGACCAGGTCCTCAAGGCGCTCGCCGACCTCGCCTGACCAGCCGCGCCGCCCCTCAGCCCCCGACGGTGGTCGCCATGCGGCGGACGGCCTCGGTGACGATGGACGGCGAGGTACCGAGGTTGAGGCGCACGTGGCCGGCGCCGCCCGTGCCGAAGTCCGGGCCGGGGACGAACGCGACCTTGCCACGCTCGAGGAACACCGCGGCCGGGTCGTCACCGAGGCCGAGGCCGCGACAGTCGAGCCAGGCGAGGTAGGTCGCCTCGTTGCGCCGGTAGCGCACCGCCGGCAGGTGCTGGTCCAGCAGCTCCGCGAGCAGGTCGACGTTGCGACCCACCGAGACGAGCAGGTCGTCGAGCCAGTCGCGGGCGTGGTCGAGCGCGGCGACGTGCGCGGTGACGCCGAGGTAGCTCGCGCCGTGCCACACGACCT
The DNA here is from genome assembly GCA_964433685.1 of uncultured Actinomycetota bacterium. Lineage (GTDB taxonomy): Bacteria > Actinomycetota > Nitriliruptoria > Nitriliruptorales > Nitriliruptoraceae > Nitriliruptor. The sequence goes on from CAYSTY010000159.1 coordinate 1,103, forward strand.
CCGGCATCCGCGCGAGGTCGGCCGCGGCGTCGGGACCGGCGACCGCCAGCGCCGCTTTGATGCCGGCCAGGTGCCACCCCTTGGAGGCCGAGTGCAGCGCGATGCCCCGCTCGCCGCCCGGCACGGTGAGGTAGGGCACGAACCGGTGCGGGGCGAGCACGAGCGGCGCGTGGATCTCGTCCACGATGACGCGCACCCCGTGCGTCGCGGCCAGTTCGGCCACGGCGGCCAGCTCCGCCTCGGTGTGGACGACGCCGGTCGGGTTCTGCGGGTTGCACAGCAGCAGGACGGCGCGGCGACCACCGGCGGTGGTGCGCCCCATCGCCGCGTCGATGGCGTCGAGGTCGAGGCGCAGGTCCGCGCCGAGCGGTGCCTCCTCGACGCGGCGGTCGGCGTGGGCGATGTAGTCGTAGAACGGGGGGTACACCGGCGGGTTGACGATCACCGCGTCACCCGGGTCGGTGAGCAGGCGCAGCACCTCGACGATGCCGCCCATCACGTCGGGCACGAGCGCCGTGGCGCCGGGATCGAGCCGCCAGTCCCAGCGGTCGGCGGCGAAGCGGGCCAGCGCCTCGGCGTACGGCTGGGGGCCGTACGGGTAGCCGGTGTCCCCGGTGGCGACGGCGTCGGAGATCGCGCGGGCGACGGGCCCGGCGACGGGCGCGTCCATCTCGGCGACGAACAGCGGCAGGACGTCCTCCGGGTAGGCACGCCACTTGAGGCTCTGCCGCGCGCGCAGCTGGTCGAGGGGGAGCTGGTCGAGGGGGTCCACGGCGGTCAGCTCGCGCGGGCGTCGCGACGGCGGGTCACGTTCGGGTCGGCGCCGGGGACGGGCAGCCCCTCGCCGACGAGCCGGCGGACGGTGAGCACCTGCCCCTCGTCACCCTCGAACGCGGCACCCACCTCGGCGTCGGCGGGCACGAACGCGAGCGCGACGTCACCGGCCCGCGTCGCCGAGGTCACCGTCACGCGCCGCCGCCCCTGGCCGAGCTCGGCGCCCGCCGCGACCGGGACGGCCGCGTCCACGGTCGCGAGGCGACGGCGAGGTCGTCCGAGCTGCCACATCCGGGCGACCGCTTCCTGACCGGGGTAGCAGCCCTTGGCGAGGTGGACGTGGGTGGGCAGCAGCCCCACCTCCTCGGGCAGGTGCGGCGCGACGATCTCGTGCCCCCACGCGGGTTCGCCCACGGCGATGCGTGCGTCCTCGAGGTCGGCGGCGTCGCCGCGGACGATGCCGGCGGTCGTGACGCGGCTGACCTCCGCCTCGAGGTCGTCGGCCTCCGCGATCAGGTCGATACCGCCGGGGCGACCGACGCGGACGACCGCGTCGTCGCTGTCCCAGCGACCCGCCGCCACCTCGAGCCCGAGGTCCGCGGCGAGGTCGTGGGTGTCGTCACCGCGGATGCTGGCGACCACCAGCTCCTCGCGCAGCGCGAAGCTCGCGTCGGCGAGGAACGTGCGGCCGCCGAGGACGGTGACGACGTCCTCGGCGAGGGCACGGGTCGGTGCGAGCAGCCACAAGCGTTCGGGGTGCACGAGGACGTCGAAGACGTGGAGCGGTGCACCGTGGACGTCGAGGTGCAGCGCGCCCCGGACCTCGAAGGGCTTGGCGTCCTCGAGCCCCTGCGAGGTGACGGCCTCGAGGTACGACACGCGGTCGGCGCCGGTCACCTCGACGATGGTGCGATCGGACGGTGCGACGACGGCCACGGCGGGACCTCCGGAGGACGGGGACCGGCCAGGGTAAGACCCTGCGCGGGGCGGTGTCCGTGACCTGCGTCAGACGGTGGTGGCCCGGCACGGATCGGTCCGACAGGTGGCCTGCGCGACCTGCCGCGGGGTGAGCCGCCCGAGCGGGTGGTGGGAGGAGTAGCGCACCACGGTCAGCCCGTTGCTCAACGTCCGGGCAGCACCGACGGTGGGTGGGGCCGTTCCCCCGTCAGGGTCGCCACCGCCGCCGCCGTCGTCCGGTTCCTCGTCGCCGTCGTCGTCGCCGCCGTCGTCGTCGCTGTCGTCGGGGTCGTCGCCGGGCGTCCCGGGTGCCGGCAGGTAGGTGTAGGCGGCGAGGTAGCGCACGAGCTGGCGGGCGCCGTTGGACAGGCTCACGTCGACGATGCCGGGTCGTCCGGGGGGTGCGAGGACCACCACGGTGTCGCTGGTGGTGTGGACCACCTCCGCCCGGTTCGTCCCGAAGTAGACCGATCGGACCACACTCGGCTCGGGTGTGCGCACGTGGACGGTCTCCCCACCGAGCTCGGTGCCCGTCGCGGGCGACACGTCCCCCGGCGCCGGGCGGACACCACCGTCCCCGTCGTCGGATCCACCGCCACCGTCACCACCGTCGGTCGGACCGCCACCGGTCCCGTCGTCGTCCCCGCCGTCACCCGGGTCGTCGTCCGCGCCGTCGTCCGCGCCGTCGCTGTCGTCACGCGCGGGGGGACCGTCGCTGCCGCCGCCCCCGGGCGGGTCCTCGCCGCCGTCGTCGGTGCCGGGTGCCTCGGGGCCCGGTCCGGTCCCGTCATCGGAGCCGCCGCCGGGAGCGCCGTCACCCGGTCCGGGTGCGTCGTCGCCGTCGTCGGTGCCCCCACCTCCGGGCGGGCCGTCGGCGCCGCCATCGCCGTCCCCGGGGACGTCGCCTCCCGGGCTGTCGCCGGTCCCGTCGTCGGTACCTCCGTCGCCGCCGTCGGATCCCCCGTCACCGTCGGCTCCGCCATCCACGCCACCGTCCGACCCCTCGACGTCGCCGACGAGGACGTGGACGACCACCGGAGGCAGCTGGCGGCCGGTCGTGTCGGTCGCGGTGACCATCCACAGGTAGCGACCGGTCGGCAGCTGCGTGGTGATGGCCAGCTCGAGCCCGTCGACGACCTGCTCGCGTTCCCCCGGCTGCAGCGCGAGCGTGACGTCCCCGACCGGATCGGTGCTGGCGGTCACGCTGCCTGCGGGCGATCCGACCCGGACCGGGTGCCCGACGATCGCGTAGGCGAGTCCGTCCACCACCGCACCGAAGGTGAGCTGGAGGTTCGCGAGCGGTGCGTTCGCCCGGACGGTCATGCCGGTCGACACCTCCCCCGGCGCGAGGTCGTCGAGTCCCGTGTGATCGACGGTGAGTTCGCTCGCGGGTGTGGTGAGCCCGAGCGCACCGGCGAGCGAGAGGCGACCTCCCGACGCGGTCCGGCCGGCAGCTGCTCCGGGGGCCGGGACGACGCCGTCGAGCAGCGCTGCCCGCAGGTCGTCGGCGCTCGCCGCCCCCGTGTGCTCGGCCACGAGCGCCGCTCCCGCGGTGACGAACGGCGCCGCGAGCGACGTCCCGGACCGGTAGGCGTACGCCCCGCCGGCGGTCGGGGCGTGGATGGCCTGACCGGGTGCGACGAGGTCGACGCAGCCAGCCCCGCGGTTGGTGAACGAGGCGAGCCCGTCGGTGTTGGTCGAGGCACCGACGGTCAGCACGCCGGGGAAGCATGCCGGCCACACCGGGGTCCGGTCGAGGTCCGCTCCGTCGTTGCCGGCCGCAGCCACCACCAACACACCCCGCTCGGTGGCGTACGCGACGGCCGCCGCCAGTTCGGTCGGCGTCCCTCCCCCCGGCGACGTGGCGAACGAGGCGTTGATCACGTCGGCGCCGTGGTCGACCGCGAACCGGACCGCGGCGGCGGCACGCGCGCTCGGGAAGGTCCCACCCTCGGGGGCGACCCGGAGCGCCATGACGGTGACGCCGGATGCGGCACCGCTCCCGCCCACCTCGTTGGCGGTCCCGGCAGCGATGGTCCCGATCACGCTCGTGGCGTGGGCCGCACCCGCACCCGTCTCGAACGGGTCACCGTCGTCGTCGACGAAGTCCCAGCCGATGCAGGTCGTCCCCCTCGTGCAGCGCTCGTGCGGGCCGGCCCACCAGTCCACGTCGGCGAGGTCGGGGTGGGTGCGGTCGACGCTGCTGTCGACGACGGCGACGGTCACACCGGAGCCGTCGGCGACCTGTCGGGCCGGGTCCCAGCCGACGTCGACCCCGGCTCGCCCAGGTCCGAGTCCGGGTACCTCCTGTCCGGTGTTGCGCAACGCCCACTGCTGTCCGGTGTCCGGATCGGGGCCGACGGCGAGCGTGCCGAGCGCGTCCACACCCACCTCGGCGACGGCCGGTACGGCAGCGAGCGTCTCGGCGGTGAGGTCGTCGCCGGCGACGGCGAGCAGACCGTCCCCGAGGTCCTCCACCTCGACGCCTGGACCGAGCTCGGCCTCCAGCAGACCGCCCGGGGGAACCAGCCGGTGGGCGCGTGCCACGAGCTCCTGGTCGAGGCGCACGCTGAACCTCGGCGTCTCGTCGACGACGGCCGCGCCGGCGGGCACCACCTCGATGCCCTGTGTGCCCGGCACCGCGATCAGGACCGCGCCGACGACCACCGCCAGCGCACCGCCGACACCGGCCCCCCGCCGGCCCATCCCACCCGGACGCACCCGACCTCCACCCACCGACGCCGAACCAGGCCGCCCCCACGACCCCGCACACCCGAGGTCGGCCAGGACCTCAGGAACTGAAGCACTCACCGGGACCGAGCCCGCGACCCCCACCCGGCGGAGGCGCAGCAGCTCAGCCCATCAGCCCAGGAGGATGCGCGAGATCAACAGCTCCTGGATCTCCGTCGTGCCGCCGCCGATGGTGGCGAGCTTGGCGTCGCGCAGGCCGCGTTCGACGTGGAACTCGTCGATGTAGCCCC
>CAYSTY010000160.1:0-5808 GCA_964433685.1 uncultured Actinomycetota bacterium
CCTCGACGAGCTCGGCCTCGCCGACCGCGCGACCGACGAGGTCGAGTCGCTCAGCCTCGGCAACCAGCAGCGCGTCCAGCTCGCCGCCGCGCTGGTCCACGAACCGGACCTGCTCGTGCTGGACGAGCCCTTCTCCGGCCTGGACCCGATCGCGGTGGACACCATGTCGGCGATGCTCCGCGCCCGTGCGCGGGCCGGTGCCGCCGTGGTGTTCAGCTCCCACCAGCTCGACCTCGTCGAGGACCTGTGCCAGACGGTCGCGATCGTCGCGGCCGGACGCACCGTCCTCGCCGGTGAGGTCACGGCGCTGCGCGAGGCGGGGGAGCGGCGCCTGACCGTCGGCGTCGCCGGTGGCGCCGGGTGGAGCGAGGTCCCCCTGCCCGGCGTCCGGGTCGCCGGCGTGTCGGGTGAGGAGACGACGTTCGTGCTCGGTCCGGAGGCGGACGTGGCCGCGGTCGTGGCCCACGCGGGCCGTGCCGGCCGCGTCACGACGGTCGGGCTCGACCGGCCGCGGTTGTCGGAGCTGTTCCGGGACGCGGTCAGCGGCGCGGCCACGGCAGGTCGGTCGTGAACGCCCGCCAGGTCGTGCTGCTCGTCGCCGGGCGCGAGGTCCGCCAGCGACTGCGCTCACGCGCCTTCCTCTGGGTCACGGGTGCGCTCGCGGTGCTGTTCGCCGTCGGGGCGGCGCTGCCGACGGTGTTCTCCGACCGGTTCGACGGCTCCTCCGAACCGAGCGGTCCGACACCGGTCGTCGGCGTGATCGGGACGCTCGACCCGGCCACGGAGGCGGGACTGACCGCCGCGCTCGGGCTGGCGCCCGACCGGCTGGTGGTCGCCGACGAGGACGCGGCCGCGCAGCTGCTCGAGGACGGCGTCGTCACGCTCGTGGTGGCCGACGGCGGCCGCCGGCTGCTCGCCGCCGGAGCGTCCGGACCGTTCGGTACGCCGGTGCCACCCGGCGTCCCCGAGGCGATCGGTTCGGCACGCGCCCTCACCGACGCAGGTCTCGACCCGGGACAGGTCGCCGCGGTGCTCGATGCGCCCCCGGTCCCGGTCGAGGTCGTCGTCACCGGCAGCGGCGTCGACCCGGCGACGGCCGATGGCCGCTTCGCGGTCGCCTACGGCGGTTCGGTGCTGCTGTACTTCGTGCTGATCTTCTTCGCCAACCTCATCGTGACCGGGGTCATCGAGGAGAAGAGCTCCCGCGTGGTGGAGCTGCTGCTCCCGGCGGTGCCGGCCCGTCAGCTCATGGGCGGCAAGGTCCTCGGCCTCGGGACCGTCGGGACCCTCCAGGCCACGGCCATGGTCGTCCCCGCGCTGCTGGTGCTGTGGGCGCTCGGTGGTGACGACCTGCCGCCACGCCTCGGGTCGTCCGCGGTCGCGGTCCTCGTCGCGTTCGTCCTCGGCTACGGGCTGTACGCCGGCCTGACCGCCGGGTTGTCCGCGCTCGTGTCGCGGGTCGAGGACTCCCAGGCGGCGCTGTTCCCGTTGTACGCGCTGCTGATCGCCGCGTTCGCGACCACCTTCCCGATCCTCAACTACCCGGACACGACCCTCGCCGAGGTCGCGACCTACGTGCCGTTCACCGCCCCGTTCGTCGTCCCGATCCGCATCGCGCTCGTCGATCTGCCGTTGTGGGAGGCGGCGATCGCGGCGGTGCTCGTCGTGGTGACGGCGGTGCTGCTCACCCGGTTCGCGGCGCGGCTCTACGAGGGGTCGATCCTGCACGCCGGGGGTCGGGTGTCCCTGCGCCGCGCCTGGCGGGGCGCCCGGGAGTGACTCAGCGGCCCGGGAAGCGGGCCGCCCGCCGTTCGCGCCCGGCCGCCAGGCCCTCGACGAGGTCCTCGCTGCCGTAGTTGACCGCCTGGGCGGCCGCCTCACGATCGAGCGCGCGACCGAGGTCGTCAGGCAGGTCCTCGAGCGTGTCCTTGAGCTGACGGACCACGACCGGTGACGCGGCCGCGATCTCCGCGGCCAGCGCCCGCGCCGCCGGGAGCACCTCGTCGGCCGGCCGTGCCTCGAGCGCCAGTCCCGCCGCCGCTGCGTCGACGCCACGGACCAGCCGACCGGTGTAGAGCCACAGCTTGGCCTGCTGCTCGCCGAGCGTGCGCGGCAGCAACCACGACCCACCCATCCCCGGGTGCAGGCCGAGCTTGGCGAAGTTCAGCCCGACCTTCGCATCGTCGGCCACGATGCGCAGGTCGCAGGCGAGCGCCACGCACAGACCCGCACCGACGGCGTGCCCGTTGATGGCGGCGACGACCGGCTGCGGCAGCTCCCGGACGCTGAGGAACCGGCGGTAGAACGCGCGCATGTGCTCGGTCGCGTCGAACCCCTCCTCGCGCGTACGCCGACCGAGCTCCTCGAGCATCGCGAGGTCGCCCCCCGCGGAGAACGCCGGCGCTGCACCGGTGAGGACCACGGCACGGACCGACCCGTCCTCGGCGAGCTCGGCGCACCTGGCCGCGAGGTCGTCACCCATCGCCTCGGTCATGGCGTTACGACGGTCGGGGTCGTCGAGGGTGAGGACGGCCACGCCGTCATCGGTGCGCTCGAGCTGGACGGGCACGGCAGGGCTCCGGGTCGGACGACGGCGGTCGGGACGGGAGCCTAGAGGTCGCACGCGCGTCACCGGGAGGCCGCCGCCGCGTTACCGGGGTGTGGGTCGCGGTGGTGACCCTGCGACGAGTCGAGGCGAGGAGCCCTCCGTGTCCACCTCCCCGGTGATCTCGCGGCGCACGATCCTGCGTGGCGGCGCGGCAGCGGGAGCGTTGCTGCTGGCGCGCCCTAGGGGCGTGCTCGCCCGCCCGCTCGGTCCCCGCGACGCGTACGGGACCTCGCGCGCGTCCCGGCTGTTCCCGGGCACGTGGGTGGCCCACGCCGACCTGCACAACCACACGCTCATGTCGGACGGGGACGGCGATCCCGCCGCGGCGTTCGGGTCGATGCGCGACGCCGGGTTGGACGTCGCGGCCCTCACCGACCACAGCACCGTCGGCCGGGTCGTCCCGGGACCGTTCGACCTCGGCGACGCGCCCTGCTTCGGCAACCACGACTGCCAGGGGGTGGCCGGGATCGACGAGGACGCGTGGCGACGTACGGCCGAGCTGGCCGACGCCGAGGACGACCCGGGGCGCTTCACCGCGATGCGCGGCTTCGAGTGGTCCTCGCCCACGCTCGGGCACATGAACGTGTGGTTCAGCCAGACCTGGGCGGACCCGCTGTCGACGGGAGGGATCGGCTCGGTCGAGGACCTGCTCGCCTTCGCCGAGGAGGAGGGCATCCCGCTCATCGGTGACGCGCTCGGCGCGATCGCGGACCTCGTCGAGCAGACACCGGTCGCAGGGCTCGGCATGGCCGGCTGGTTCGACTGGCTCAAGCGCGACCCGGCGACGCCGGTGATCGGCGGTGGGGCGGACGCCCTCGTCGGCTTCAACCACCCGGGGCGGGAGCCCTTCCGGTTCTCCGACTTCGCCTTCGACGCCGACCTCCTCGAGCGGGTCGTGAGCCTCGAGATGTTCAACCGGCGCGACGACTACCTGTTCGAGGTGGTGCAGGGACGTTCACCGCTCGTGGCCTGCCTCGATGCCGGGTGGAAGCCGGGGCTGCTCGGCGTGACCGACCAGCACGGCACCGATTGGGGCGTCCCGGAAGGGCTCGGCCGCGGCGGCTACTACGTCGACGAGCTGTCACGGGACGGGGTCCGCGCCGCCATGCTCGAGCGCCGCTTCTTCGCGACCAACCTGCAGGGCCTGCGGCTCGACGCCGCCGCGAACGGCGTCCGCATGGGTCGCACGCTCGGCCACCGTTCCGGGCCCATCGCCATCGACATCGACGTGGACCGCGGGGCGGGGTGGGTGGGTACCGAGCTGGTCGCCCAGGTCCTGACCACCGGGGCTCCGCTGCCGACGGTCCTGGCCGCCGAGACCATCCGCATCCCCGGACCGGACCAGCCGCTGCCGCGGATCGTCGTGGACGTCGACGCGGCCGACGTCCCGTGGCTGGTGCTGCGACTGTCGGACCCGACGCTGACACCGGACGACCGCGCCGACGACACCTACGCGGGTCTCGGAGCCGCGATCGCGTACGCGTCACCGTGGTTCGTCGACCCGGACGTGCCACCGCCGTCGGGTGCGCCCGACGAACCCGGTCCGGTCGACGAGGGGGCGGCGCCACCCGAACCGTCCCGACCCCGGGTCGACACCCCGGCGGGGCGCGTGGCGCGGACCGGTGCCGGGACCGCCGGCGGCACGGGCGCGGGTGTGGGGGCGGGCGCGGGTGCGGGGGCGGTCGCGGGGGCGGGCATCGCCGACCGCGGTCCACTCCCGGCGACCGGTGGCGGACCCGGTGGGGTCGGGGCGCTCCTCCTCGGCGCGGCAGCCAGCCTGCTCGCGGTGCGCCGCCGCCAGGCCCACGCCGACGGGCACGGGGACGGTCACGCGGACGACCACGGGGACGGTCACGACGGGCAGGGATAGCGGTGGTGCACGGCGAAGACCACGGCACCCCTCGTCCTCACGTGCCCGACGAAGCGAGCCGCCCGGTGTCGACCCTCCCTCGACGCTCTCCTCTCCACGCCCGGATGCTGATCGTGGCCGCGGCCCTGCTGACCGCCGCGCTGCTGGCGCCGATGGCGTGGACGTCCGCCGACGCTGCCCCGGGACCGCCACCTCGTGATGGTGCGCGGTCGGTGATGTTCGTCGGTGACAACCACGACGGCACGATCACGGTGATCGACGCGACGACCTTCGAGGTGCTGCGCACCATCGACAACATCCCCGATCACGACGAACGCGTCGCCGCGATCGCCACGGACCCGGTGCACCTCGGCTTCTTCCTCGCCATCCGTGAGCTGATCGGCCAGGGCAACCACCAGTTCACCGACGACGTGTTCAGCTCGCACGACGGGACCGTCATCTACGTCTCGCGTCCGAGCTTCGCCGACGTCGTGGCGATCAGCCTGGAGACCGAGCGGATCGTGTGGCGCTACCCGATGGACGGGTACCGCTCCGACCACATGGCGATCTCACCCGACGGCACGCGCCTGCTGGTGTCCGACTCGACCGCCAACATCGTCCACGAGCTCGACACCGCCACGGGCGAGCGCACCGGGACGTTCCCCTCCGGTGACTCCCCGCACGAGAGCGAGTACCTGCGTGACGGCACGCGGATCCTCCACGCCGCGATCGGTCGCGTCTACACCCCGATCGACCGCGACGAGCTCGACCCCGTCACGGGGATCGCCAAGGGCGAGGAGCTGCTGCAGCTCGTCGACGCCGCCACGCTCGACATCGTCGAACGCTGGGACATCGAACAGGAGCTGGCCGACCACGGACGTGACGACATGAGCGGCGCGGTCCGCCCGATGGCGATCGCCCCCGACGAGCGCACCGTCTACTTCCAGGTGTCGTTCCACCACGGGTACGTCGAGTTCGACCTCGAGGCCGGCGAGGTCGTCGACGTCGTCGAGCTTCCCATCGCCGATGCGACCCGGAACATCCCGCGCGAGCAGTACCTGCTCGACTCCGCCCACCACGGCCTGGCCATCGACCCGGCCGGCGAGCAGCTGTGCGTCGCCGGCACGATGTCCGACTACGCCGCGCTCGTCGACGTGGACACCGGCGAGCCGACCATCGTCTCCGAGGGCGTCAAGCCGTACTGGTCGACGACCGGCCCGACCGGCGCACACTGCTGGGTGTCCTACAGCGGTGACGACCAGGTCGTGGTCATCGACTACGCCACGGGGGACGAGATCGCGCGCATCGACGTCGGCGACCACCCGCAGCGTGTCCGCGCCGGCCTGTTCCG
>CAYSTY010000161.1:0-5795 GCA_964433685.1 uncultured Actinomycetota bacterium
TTCGGCGCCTACCGCATCCAGCCCACCAACGCCGACGAGATCACCTTCACCAACAGCGCCAACCCCCGACCCGACGGGCCACCCGACGTGCTCGCGGACGCCGACCGTGAGGAGCAGATCACGGTGGCGGCGTTCAACGTCCTCAACTACTTCACGACGCTGACGAGCGAGAGCAGCGACGCCCGAGGTGCTGACACCACGGAGGAGTTCGAGCTCCAGGCCGCCAAGATCGTCACGGCCATCACCGAGATGGACGCTGACGTCATCGGCCTGATGGAGATCGAGAACAACTTCGGCGCCGACGGCGACGCCGCGCTCGACCTCGTCGAGCGTCTCAACGAGGTGGCCGGCGACGGCACGTACGCGGCGATCGAGCTCGACGAGCCGGTCGGCAGCGACGCGATCTCCAACGCGATGATCTACCAGCCCGCCGCGGTGACGCCCGTCGGTGAGCCGGCCCTGGCCGACCATCAGGAGTTCGTCAACCCGCTCGGTGCCAGCATCGACCGGAACCGTCCCGCGGTCACGCAGGCGTTCGAGGTCGAGGGTGGCGACACGTTCATCGCGACCGTCAACCACCTCAAGTCGAAGGGGTCGGCGTGCGCCGAGGACCCGGCCACCACGCTCGCGGGCAACTGCAACCGCGTCCGGGAGATGGCGGCTGAGGAGCTCGTGCGTTGGCTCGATGAAGAGGACCCGACGGGGACCGGCAGCGACGACGTCGTGATCCTCGGTGACCTCAACAGCTACGCGATGGAGGACCCGGTCGAGGTGCTCCGCGACGCGGGCTACGTCGACACCCTCGGTGACCAGCTCGGCGAGGCGTACACGTACGTCTTCGACAGCGAGCTCGGCCGACTCGACCACGGGTTCGTCTCGGCCTCGCTGGCCGAGCACCTCGTCGACGCAGCCACGTGGTCGATCAACGCGGATGAGCCGAACGCACTCGACTACAACGACTGGAACGACCCGGCGACCCAGGACGACAGCGAGTTCCGCTCCTCGGACCACGACCCGGTCATCATCGGGCTGCAGTTCGGCGAGCTGATCCCGAACGTGGCGCCGACGGTCGAGGACCTGGCGGTGACCACCGACCAGGACACCGCGGTCACCGGCCAGCTCACGATCGACGACCCCGACGACGACCCGCTCACCGTCACCTACGGCACCCCCACCAACGGGACCGTCACCGGTGACGACGACGGAGCGTTCACCTACACCCCCGCCACCGGCTTCTTCGGCACCGACACCTTCACGGTGACCGTCGCCGACGACCGCGGCGGCTCCGACACCGCGACCGTGACCGTCACCGTGGTCCCGGCCGACGTCGAGGAACCCGATGACGAGTTCCTCGAGTGCCCTGCCGACGACGCAGCCCGGTTCCCTGACGTGCCGACCTCGTCCGTCCACGCCGGCAACATCGGTTGCGGCAACGTGCTCGAGCTGCTCCGCGGCACCGCTGACGGGTCGTTCCGACCGGCCCAGGAACTGACGCGTGGCCAGGCGGCGACGGTCATCGACCGCATCGCCGAGGCCGTCGGCCGGCCGGTCGCCGGTGAACGTCGCGGCTTCAGCGACGTGGGGAGCCCGAACGTGCACGCCGACGCGATCGAACGCCTCGCCGGCGCCGGGGTCATCATGGGCTACCCCGACGGCACCTTCCGCCCGAACGCGCCGGTGACGCGTGGACAGCTGGCTGCGCTGCTCGTCCGCTACATCGAGGCCTCCACCGGTGAGGTCCTCCCGCTCGGCGCGTCGTTCCCGGACGTGCAGGCGGGTACGCAGATGGACACCGTGCTGCGCAAGGCCCGTGCCGCAGGGATCTTCAACGGCACCGACTCGGGTGAGGCCCGGCCCGAGCGATCCATCCGCCGCGACCAGGCCGCCAGCCTGTTCGTCCGGAGCCTGGACCTGCTGCCCGTCGAGGACTGAACGCCGCCGCGCATCACGGAGGGCCCGGACCGAGCGTCCGGGCCCTCCACGTGTGTCCGCGGATCAGGCGTCGAGGCGCGCCATGAGCATGCGGGCCGCCTCGGCGACCGACCCGGTCATCGACGGGTAGACGGTGATGGTCTGCGCCACCTGCGCGACGGTGAGCCGGTTCTGGACCGCCACGGCGAGGGGCTGGATCAGGTCGCTGGCGCGCTTGGCGACGACCACACCACCCACGACCGTCCCCGACCCGACCTGGGCGTGCACCTTCACGAAACCGTCGGTACCACGGATCATCTTGGCCCGCGGGTTGGACCGGAAGTCGAGTCGCGCCGTCTCGATGGGGACCCCGGCCTCGGCGGCCTCCTCGGACGTCAGCCCGACGGTCGCGACCTCGGGGTCGGTGAAGATCGTGGCGGCGACCGCGTCCCACTTGATGGGTTGCACCGCCTGCCCGAGCGCGTGCCACATCGCCGTCCGGCCCTGCATCGCCGCCACGGAGGCCAGCATCACGCGTCCCACGACGTCCCCGGCGGCGTACACCCAGCGGCACGAGGTCCGTCCCACCGCGTCCACGTCGATGCCGCCCCATGCGTTGACCTCGACCCCGACGGTGTCGAGCCCGAGGTCGGCCGAACACGGCACCTGGCCGACGGTGAACAGCACGTGGCTGCCGACGACCTCGCCGCCGTCCTTGAGACCCACCACGACCTCGTCGCCGCGGCGCTCGCAGCTGACGGCACGGGCGTTGCGCAGGATCGTCATCCCACGGCGTTCGAACACGTCCTCGATCACCTGCGCGGCGTCCGGATCCTCGGTGGGCAGGATGAGGTCCCGTGACGACACGAGGATGACGTCCGACCCGAACCGGGTGAACGCGTTGGCGAACTCCGCGCCCGTCGCCCCGGAGCCGACCACGACGAGGCGTTCGGGGAGCTCCGGCAGGTCGTAGACGTCCTGGCCGAGCAGGATCCGCTCACCGTCCGGTTCGAAGAACGGCAGGACCCGGGCGCTCGAACCGGTGGCGATCAGCACGTAGTCGGCGGGCAGGGTCTCGGTGCCACCCCCGTTCAGCTCGACGGTCACCTCGTGGTAGCCGGACACCCGGCCTCGGCCCCGCAGCACCCCGACCTCGCCGTTGGCGACACGCCGTTCGATGTCCGCGGACTGGTTCGCGCCCAGCTCGAGCACGCCGCGGCCGACCTTGGGGAAGTCCACGATCGAGCTGCCCCCCGCGCCCGTGGCGACGTTGCGGTCGGGTCGCTGCCCCGAAGCGAGGTGGACACCCATCGCATCGGCGGTGTGCACCCAGTCCATGGCCTCCGCCGCCACGATCAGCGCCTTGGACGGCACACAGTCCCACAGCACCGAGTTCCCGCCGAGGCCCTCGTCGGTCACGATCGTCACGTCGGCATCGAGCTCGGCGGCCACCAGGGCAGCTTCGTACCCGGCGGGGCCGCCACCGAGGATCACGATGCGGGAGCGGGCGGTGTCGCTGGTCACGGGGAGCTCCTGCGTGCCGACGCGTGGACGCGACCGACGTTAGCGCTGCGCCCCGCCACGTCCCGGGGGCGAGCGGTCACCTGCCCCCGGGGGTCTGCGGTCAGCTCAGAAGGTGTCGTGGGGGATGTAGCCCCCGAAGACGCCGCGGAGCACGTCGCAGACCTCCTGCAACGTGGCCCGGCGCCGGAGGGCGTCACCCATCGGTGAGAGCAGGTTGTCACGCCCTTCGGCCGCCACGCGGACCTGGTCGAGCGCGGCATCGACGCCGGCCTGGTCGCGTTCGCGCTTGACGCGGTCGATCCGGTCGATCTGCCCCTGACGGATCGACTCCTCGACCCGCTGCAGGTCGGGCTGGACGTCCTCGTCCATCTGGAACCGGTTGACGCCGACGACCACCTGCTCGCCCGAGTCGATGGCCTTGGCCAGCTCGTAGGCCGCCCCCTCGATCTCGCTCTTCTGGTAGCCCTCCTCGACCGCGGCGACGGCACCCCCCATCGCGTCGATGCGGTCGATGTACTCCTGCGCCTGCTGTTCGATCCGATCGGTGAGCGACTCGATCAGGTAGCTGCCCGCCAGCGGGTCGACCGACGCGGTCACGTCGGTCTCGTGGGCGAGGACCTGCTGGGTGCGCAGCGCCAGACGGGCCGACTTCTCGGTCGGCAGCGCCAGCGCCTCGTCGAAGCTGTTGGTGTGCAGCGACTGGGTCCCGCCGAGCGCGGCCGCGAGGGCCTGCACCGTCACACGCACGAGGTTGACCTCGGGCTGCTGGGCGGTGAGCTGCACCCCCGCGGTCTGCGTGTGGAAGCGCAGCATCATCGACTTGGGGTCCTTCGCCCCGAACCGGTCGCGCATGATCGCGGCCCACATCCGTCGCGCGGCCCGGAACTTGGCGACCTCCTCGAGGAAGGTCGACCGCGACACGAAGAAGAAGCTCAGCCGCGGCGCGAACCGGTCGACGTCCAGGCCCGCGTCCACCGCGGCCTGCACGTACGCGATGCCGTCGGCGAGGGTGAAGGCGACCTCCTGCACCGGCGTCGCGCCGGCCTCGCCCATGTGGTAGCCGGAGATCGAGATGGTGTTGAAGTTCGGGAGGGTCTCGGCGCAGTAGCCGAAGGTGTCCGAGATGATCCGCAGCGACGGTGCCGGCGGGAAGATGTAGGTCCCCCGGGCGATGTACTCCTTGAGCACGTCGTTCTGGATGGTGCCGCGCAGCGCCTCCGGCGCGACGCCCTGCTCCTCACCGGCGATCTGGTACATCAGCAGCAGCAGGGACGCCGGCGCGTTGATGGTCATCGAGGTCGAGACCTCGTCGAGCGGGATCCCGTCGAACAGGACCCGCATGTCCTCGACGGTGTCGATCGCCACCCCGACCTTGCCGACCTCACCGTCGGCGATGTCCGCGGAGCTGTCGTAGCCCATCTGGGTCGGAAGGTCGAAGGCCACCGAGAGTCCCGTGGTCCCCTGGGCGAGCAGGTACTTGTAACGCTGGTTCGACTCCTCGGCGGTGGAGAAGCCGGCGTACTGCCGCATCGTCCACGGCCGGCCCCGGTACATGTTCGGGTAGGGCCCGCGGGTGTAGGGGAACTCGCCGGGCGCGCCGAGGGACGTGGCCGGGTCGAAACCGTCGAGGTGTTCGGGTCCGTACACCGGCTCGAACGGGAACCCGCTCACGGTGGTCTTGTCGTCGGGCATCCGCGCACCTCGTCACGTCCGGGGACCTGCAGGCTAGGAGCACGCGGGCCCCGCCCGGAACTCGACCGGGCACCGCAGCCCGGTCAGGGGACGTCGCGCCGGAACCGTTTGTGGGCGGCCTGGCCGCTGACGCCGAGCGCCGCGCCGATCCGCTTCCAGCTCGCACCACCGACACGCGCGCGCATCACCAGCCGTCGCTCGAGGTCGAACAGCTCGTGGCGCTGCGCTTCGAGGGCGCGCAGACCCTCGAGCGGGTCGCCGTCGTCCCCGTCGGTCCCGACCGCCGTTCGTGTCACCGCGCCCACCCTCGTCACCGGCGTCGACCACACTGCCAGACGCCGAGGTCGCCGTCAACTCAGGTTGACATGGCCTCGGGTGCGGTCCACGGGGTGGGTGCGATCTCCACGCGTGGGTGCGACGACCGGGGCGGGCCGGGTCGGATGCACCCAGCCGGGCCCGATGCACCCAGCCGGGCCCGATGCACCCGGGGCCGATGCTCGCCGCGAGCGGTCAGGCGCTCTTGCGGCCCGAGATCTTGGCCTTGCGGTAGTCCTTGTTCATCAGCGCGATGAAGTCGATGGAGATGCCCTTGGGGCACGCGGCCTCGCACTCACCCATGTTGGTGCACGACCCGAAGTGCTCCTCCATGACCTCGACCATGGCCTCGG
>CAYSTY010000162.1:0-5646 GCA_964433685.1 uncultured Actinomycetota bacterium
CAGGTCGAGGAGGTCCTCTACCCGGCGATGGAGGACCTGCAGCTCGACATCGTGGTCGGCAAGGGGCCGGGGGCACGCTCGATCCGGCTCGACCTGCCGCCGTTCACGCTGGTCGGGGCGACGACGCGCACCGGCCTGCTGTCGTCACCGCTGCGCGACCGGTTCGGCTTCGCGGCCCACCTCGAGCACTACGACCCGCCCGAGCTCGAACGCATCGTGCGTCGCTCGGCCGGGCTCCTCGGGGTGGCGCTCGACGCCGGCGGCGCACAGGAGATCGCCCGGCGTTCCCGGGGCACGCCCCGCATCGTCAACCGGCTCCTGCGCCGGGTCCGCGACTACGCCGAGGTCGAGGCCGACGGGCGGGTCGACCGCGGCGTCGCCCGCGCGGCGCTCGCGGTCTTCGACGTGGACGAGCTCGGCCTCGACCGGCTCGACCGGCGGGTGCTCGAGGCCCTCTGCAGCAGCTTCGGTGGGGGACCGGTGGGGCTGGCCACCCTGGCCACCTCGGTCGGCGAGGAGCCCGAGACCATCGAGACCGCCGTGGAGCCGTTCCTGCTGCGCACGGGCCTCCTGCAGCGCACCCCGCGCGGGCGCACGGCGACGGCCGGCACCTACGCCCACCTCGGCCTCCCGGCTCCCCGACCCGAGGCCGCCGGCTGGACGTTGCCGCTCGGCGACGGCGACGACCCCGCGGAAGCGGGCGGCACCTGACGGGTGCCGACGCCGGTAGGGTTGCGCCCTCCCGTTCCCCGATCCGAGAGGTTCCCCGACGTGGGCGAAGCCGGCGGGCTCATCATCCCTCTGCTGTTCCTCGTGGCGCTCTACCTGCTGATGATCCGTCCCCAGCAGAAGCGTCAGAAGGAGCACCAGCAGCTCATCAGGTCCATCACCACCGGTGACGACGTGGTCACCGTCGGTGGCTTGCACGGCCGGGTGGTCGCGCTCACCGACGACACGATGGACCTCGAGGTGACCGACGACATCGTGATCCGGTTCCAGCGCACCTCGCTGGCGCGGGTCGTGCGCGACGAGATCACCCTCGACGTGGACGCCGAGTGACCATCCGCCGGGACCGGCCGCGCGGAGGACGCCGGTGAGCGCGGACGACGAGGACGCCACCCGCGCCGACCCCGCGGCCGCGGAACGTGACGTGGACACCAGCTCGTCGATCGACGAGGCGGCCGCGGAGCGCAACGAGGCGCTCTCGCGCGGGGCAGCCGGCGTGCCCGTCGGTGCCGACGCACGCCACCCCGGCGTGCCGGGGGCTCCCGGCGACCTCGCCGCCGTGCGTGGCTGGGCCGGCGACGACTCGCAGCTGCGCGACCCGGCCACCGCCATCACGGGTTCGGCCGAGGCCGCCATCGTCCGCGGCGTCGCCGCGTCGGACGCGGTCGCCGAGGCGACGGCCGTGGCGCTCGAGGCCAAGGACCGGGCCGGTGGGACCGAGCCCGACATCCTCAGCCGCCTCCAGAGCGACGAGGTCGTGTCCGCCTTCCTGAAGCTGTCCGACCAGTTCCTCGCCGCCCAGGGGTTCACCGAGCACGGCTTCCGTCACGCGAACCTCGTCGGGCGCATCGCACACAACGTCCTGCACCACCTCGGCGCCGACGAGGACCTGTCCGAGCTGGCGGCGGTCGCCGGCTACCTGCACGACGTCGGCAACGTGGTGAGCCGTATGAACCACGGGCTGTCGAGCGCGTGGGTCGCCTACGACGCGCTGCGGCGGCTCGAGGTCGATCCGTACCGCATCGGCCTGGTGCTGTCCGCCGTCGGCAACCACGAGGAGCAGTACGGTTCGTCGGTCGGCCCCGTGGGCGCGGCGGTCATCTTGGCGGACAAGGCCGACGTGCACCGCTCGCGCGTGCGCAAGGGGGCCGACACCGCCGCGGACATCCACGACCGCGTCAACGATGCCGTGACACACAGCTTCCTCCGGGTCGACAGCGACGCGGCCACGATCACCCTCGAGCTCGAGCTCGACACGGACCGTTCCACGGTCCTCGAGTACTTCGAGATCTTCCTCGACCGGATGATCATGTGCCGCCGTGCCGCACGGACCCTGGGGTGTGAGTTCCGGATCACCGCGAACGGCGTCGGCGTCGGCTGACCGTCGGACGTCCCCCGTGGCGTCGAGGAGGACCACGTGCGGCTCGAGATCGACCACCAGCGGTTCGAGGAGCTGATCCGGGACGTCCCGGACTTCCCCGAGCCGGGCGTCACCTTCAAGGACATCACCCCGTTGCTGCTCGACCGGGTCGCGTTCTCGACCGTGATCGACGCGATGGTGATGCGTTTCGGTCGCGGGCAGGTCGACAAGGTCGTCGGGATCGAGGCCCGTGGCTTCGTCCTCGCGGCCCCCGTCGCCTACCACATCGGTGCCGGTTTCATCCCGGCCCGCAAGGTCGGCAAGCTGCCGGGCCCCTCGCGGCGGGTCAGCTACGCGCTCGAGTACGGCGAGGCCACCCTCGAGCTGCACGACGACTCGATCCAGCCCGGTGACCGGGTGCTGATCGTGGACGACGTCCTGGCCACCGGCGGGACCGCGGCCGCAACGGTCGACCTCGTCCGCCAGCTCGGCGGTGAGATCGTCGGGTGCGCGTTCCTGCTCGAGCTCGGCTTCCTCGGTGGTGCCGCCCGACTGCCCGGGCTGACGCGCTACTCGCTGCTCGAGTACTGACACCACGCCGTGTCGCTCGCAGCGGACCCCGGTGACCTGGCCGCGCCATCCGTCACCCCCGGTGGTACGAACGCGGGACGGACGAGCGATGGAGCGAACGTGACGACGCAGGACGGGACCGACCGGTCCGACACCGGGGCCGCACCCGCCCCGCCGCGGGACCACCGCCTGCGCACGGCGGGTCGCTGGCTGCTCGGCAGCTTCCTGACCTTCGCCGGCACCAGCCACCTGACCTTCGGGCGTGAGGAGTTCCAGGCGCAGGTCCCCGACTGGGTACCGGTGGACACCGACGCGGTCGTGGTCGGTTCGGGAGTGGTCGAGATCGCCCTCGGACTCACGCTGCTGTCGGGCCGCAAGCGCCCGCAGGTCGGCTGGGCCGCAGCCGCATTCTTCGTCGCGATCTTCCCGGGCAACGTCGGTCAGTACCTCGAAGGCACCGATGCGTTCGGTCTGGACAGCGACCGGGCACGGTTCGTCCGGCTGTTCTTCCAGCCGGTGCTGGTCGCCTGGGCGTTGTGGTCGACCGACGCGTGGCGTCGCTTCAGAAGGCGATGATCAACCGTCCGCGGACCCCACCGGCGGCCAGCCGATGGTGGGTCTCCGGCGCCTGCTCGGGCGGGTAGACGTCGGCGACGCGCATGCTCAGCACACCGTCCTCGGCCTGCTGGCGCAGCCGGTCGAGCTTCTCACGCTCCTCGGCGTACTCCCACACCCAGACCCGGTGCAGGACGATGCCACGGGGCGCGTCGGCGCGGAACCCGCGCACGGTCGCGAAACCCCCACCGTCGCGCAGCGCGTCGAAGAGCAGCTCGTTCTGGACCGAGCCGTCGAGGAGGCCGTCCACGCCGTCCGGCGCGTGCTCGCGGACCCGGTGGGCGACGTCATCACCGCGTGGCACCACCACGTGTGCGCCGAGGTCCGACACGAGCTGCTCGTCCTCCGGCTTGGCGTCGGCGATGACGCGCAGGCCGTCGGCCCGCGCGAGCTGGATGGTCAGCCCGCCGAGCGCGCCGGCGGCCCCGGTGACCGCCAACGTCTGGCCGGGCTCGAGGTCGAGCATGTCCAACGCCAACCTCGCCGTCAGACCGTTCATCGGCAGCGTCGCAGCCTCGGCGTGGGTGGATCCGGCCGGCGCGGCGACCACCGAGCGGGCGGGCAGCGCGAGCTTCTGCGCGTAGGCGCCGTGGCGGCCCTGCGGCAGGACGACGGCCATCACCCGGTCGCCCACCGCGAGGTCGGTGTCGGTGTCGTCGCCGATCGCCTCGAGGACGCCGGCCGCGTCCATGCCGGGCACGTACGGCGGCTCGTGGGCGGCCTGCTGCTCCGCGCGGGCGCCGTTGGTGACGAAGGTGTCGGTCGGGTTGACCGCGGCCGCGTGGACGCGGACCAGCAGCTGACCGGGACCCGGGGTGGGGTCCGGCAGCTCGACCACCTCGAGACCGTCCGCTCCGTCGTACCGGGTGACGCCGACCGCCTGCATCCGAGCTCCTCGTGTCCGGTCCATCGGTCCCACGACCGTACGGGGCGTACGCGACCCCGCGGACCGGCGGGCACCGACGGACGACGGCACCGGTACCGGGCGGTCGGTGGGGGAAGGCGGTCGCGGCGCCGGTAGGCTCGGGCGGTAGCCACGCCTCGGGAGGTACCGCGACGGACCCGGACACCACCACCTCCGCGGCGCGCGAGACCCGCTCGACGCCGCTGCCGCCTGCGCGGCCGACGGGGGTCAAGGGTGTCCTGACCAACCTGCCGCTGGTGCGGCGGGGGGACATCCCCGCGGAGCTCGAAGGTCTGGCGCAGGCGATCCGTGGGGCGGGCAACAAGGCGGACGTGCGGGAGGTCGTGCGGGCCTACCGCTACGCCGACGTGATGCACGACGGCCAGAAGCGTCGCTCGGGCGAGGCCTACATCACCCACCCGGTGGCCGTGGCCACCGAGCTGGCCGAGCTCGGTCTCGGGACGGCGACGTTGGTGGCGGCCCTCCTGCACGACGTGGTGGAGGACACGCAGGCGTCGCTCGAGGACATCACCACCGGGTTCGGTGCGGAGGTCGCCCACCTCGTGGACGGGGTGACCAAGCTCGACCGGCTGCGGGTCGAGTCCAAGGAGCAGCAGCAGGCCGAGACCCTGCGCAAGATGATCATCGCGATGGCCAAGGACATCCGGGTCCTGGTCATCAAGCTCGCCGACCGGCTCCACAACATGGAGACCATCGGCCACATGCCGCGCGACAAGCAGAAGCGCATCGCCCAGGAGACCCTGGACATCTACGCGCCGCTCGCGCACCGCCTCGGTATGCAGCAGTTCAAGCTGCGCCTCGAGGACCTCGGCTTCCAGACCCTCCACCCGAAGCGCTACGACGAGATCGTCGCGATGGTCGAGGACCGCAACCCCGAACGCGAGGCGTACCTCGAGGAGGTCATGGCCTCCATCCGCGACCAGCTCCGCGAGCTGAAGGTCCGCGGCGACGTGACCGGACGCCCGAAGCACTACTTCTCCATCTACGAGAAGATGGTCCTGCGCGGCAAGGAGTTCGACGAGATCTACGACCTCGTCGGCGTCCGCGTGATCGTCAGCTCGGTCCGCGACTGCTACGCGGTGCTCGGCCAGCTGCACGCGTCCTTCCGCCCCGTCCCGGGTCGGTTCAAGGACTACATCGCGATGCCGAAGGTCAACCTCTACCAGTCGCTGCACACCTCGGTCATGGGGCCGAAGGGTGCGCCGCTCGAGGTCCAGATCCGCACCCGTGCGATGCACCGGACCGCGGAGTTCGGTGTCGCTGCCCACTGGAAGTACAAGGACACCCCACGCGGTGGCAACGGCGACGCGAACGCGACCGGCGAGCTGCCCTGGATCGAGCAGCTCCTCGAGTGGCAGGCCGATGTCGACGAGCCCGGCGACTACCTCGAGTCGTTGCGCATCGACCTCTACCAGGACGAGGTCTTCGTCTTCACCCCCAAGGGTGAGGT
>CAYSTY010000163.1:0-5646 GCA_964433685.1 uncultured Actinomycetota bacterium
ACGCCGACTCCATCATCTCGTAGGTCACCCGGCCGAACAGCAGGGCATCGGCTCGTGCCATCTCGGCGGTCCAGTAGCGCATGGACTCCTCGTCCGGCGCGAGCCCCACCGCGTGGTGGCAGCAGCCGTCGAGCGTCACGTTGATCGAGTATCGAAGTGGTCTCATCTGGTCGCTCCCGTGGTGAAGCTGACGCCGACCACCAACCGCCCGAACGCTGGCGACGACCTCGGGACACGCGCTTCCAACCTGCGATCGAGATCCCTCAGTCGATCGAGGATCCGTCCCACTGCTCTCCCGTACACGCGCTGGATCGACTGTAACCGGATGCTGTCACGCGCTCGTCGCGGCAGCCGTGATCGGTCCGCGAGGCCACCGGGCTCCGGTCGCGCCAGCGAGGTAGGTCGCGACGCTGTAGGTGGGGTGGCGGTCGAGCGCCGCGGGCGCGGTCGTAGCGGCGGGTCTGTCGGGGTCGGCATGACGCGCGAAGTCCTGCACTCGCGCGTCTGGCCTGGACTTCGCGGCCGTCGTTTCCTCGACCTCGACGGCCACACGGTGGACCTGACGATGACGCGGCGTTCGAGCTGGTCATGCCGCCGCTGAAGGGCACCTCGAGCTCGAGCCGATCACATCTGACGACCGGCGGGCACCGGGCCCTCAGGTGACCTCGACGGTGCCTTCCATCCCCGGGTGGACGACGCAGACGTAGGGGAAGCTGCCGGCGTCCTCGAACGTGTGCTCGAAGGTGCCCTCGGTCTGGATGTCGCTTGCGAACTCGTCGGCGTTCACGTCGTGAGGTTCGACGCCGTTCCACTCCCAGAGGACGGTGTCACCTGCGGAGATCTCGACCGTCTCGGGGTCGAAGACGTTGTCTTCGACCGAGACGGTGACCGTGCTCGCCTCACCGCCCCCGTCGTCCGACGACCCACCATCGCAGCTTGCGAGGGCGAGCACGACGACCGCTCCAACGGCCAGGCTCGTGATCTTCCTGCGCATCGTGTCTCCGTTCCGATCGGATGGCCGTCGTGGTCCACGCTCAGGCGGCGGTGATGCGGTAGAGCGACCCGTTGCTGATGGACACGATGTACAGGGCGCCGTCGGCGTCGTGCTGGATGTCGGTGATCGTGCCGAAGCCCGTGCCGACGACGTACTCCTCGCTCTCGCCGAGGTCACCCTTCGATGCGTTGTCGTCGACACCGTCCGCCAAGCCGCCCTCGAGGTCGAGGCTGCGTCCGTCGTCGGAGAGCGGGTACCGCAGCAGCGAGTCGGTCAGCACCGTGCCCACCCACGCCGTCCGTTCCGAGTCGGCGCCCAGGCTGTCGTCGACGACGAACCCGATGGCGGTCAAAGCAGGCGGGTACAGGTAGGACAGCACGGGTGCGACCAAGGTGCTGCCGGGCAGGGTGAACATGGCCGCTTCGGCACCCTCGATGTCCTCCGCGAGCATCGACGGCGGGAACTCGGGGTTGTCGAGGCCGTCCTCGGTGTCCATCTCCATCTGCCGGTACTCGGCCATCCGCTCGGGAGGCCCTTGCAGCTGGATCCAACCGCCGTTCGCCCCCGGTTCGAAGACGTTGATCTCGTCGAAGGAGTCATCGCCGTTGTCGGTCTGCCAAAGCGCGCCGGAGTCCGGCTCGAACGCCATCCCGAAGCTGTTGCGGATCCCGTAGACGTAGATCTTCTGGATGTTCTCGCCGACCTCGCCACCCATCTCCGCACCTGCGTCGAAGAACGGGTTGTCGTCGGGGATCGTGCCGTCGTCGTTCAGGCGGAGGATCACGCCCGCGAGGTGCTCGTCATCGGGTTCGGGGCCATCAGCGACGTTCTGGAGCTGTCCTCGCAGGTTCTGGTCGCCCATCATCGTGTAGAGCTTGCCGTCGGGTCCGAACACCAGCGGTCCAGCGTCGTGGTTCCCCCGGACGTTGCCGGAGGTGTCGGTGTCGAGGGTGTGGCTCGGGAACTCCACGAGGTTGCGGTCGAAGGTGAGGGTGTCATCCTCCCAGACGAACCGGTCGATCCGGTTGCCCAGCGGCGGCACCTCGGTCGCTTCATCGCTGTCGGCTCCGAGCAGCTGCTCGTCACCCTCCCCCTGGCCGGTCCACGTCCAATGCAGGTACACGAAGGGCTCGGTCGGGAACTCCGGATGCACCTCGATCCCGAGGAGGCCACGTTCGTCGAAGTAGTTGACCGCGAGATCGACGGCGTCGCCGACGATCTCGCCCTCACGGATGATGCGCACCTTGCCCGTGGCCTTCTCGGTGACCAACATGCCGTCCTCGATGAACGCCATGGCGCTCGGCTGTTCGAGATCGCCCGACACCAGTTCCGCGACCAGCGTGTCGTCGGTCATCGCGACATCCGGCCCCTCGTCGGCCGCATCGTCGTCCTCGTCGGCCTGGCCATCCTGGGCCGGGTCGTCACCGGACGGATCGTCGCCGCAGGCCACCACCCCGAGAGACATCGCGACCAGGACCGTCAGGAGACGGAACCGACGTACGCGTGCCATATCGCATCACCGTTCTGGCGGAGGACCAGCGCCGACGACGTCGGTCGGTCATCAGTCAAGGTCGTGTCACGACACTAACCGGCGTGGTTCCACGCGGGTCGGTGGCCGTGTGGCCACTCGTTCCATCTCGGCGGCCCAGTAGCGCATGGACTCCTCGTCCGGCGCGAGCCCCGCCTCGTGATGGCAGCAGCCGTCGAGCGTCACGTTGATCGAGTATCGAAGTGGTCTCATCTGGTCGCTCCCGTGGAGGCGACGTCATCCGGGGAGGTCACGCGGCGGACGATCGTCGGGATCGCTGGTCCGGTCACCCGTCTCGCGTCGCCGCGCTCTGACGAGCTGGTAGGTGCCCACCGCCGAGCTGGTCACCCCGACCGCGAGGAGCACATCAACCCCACCGACGCGGCCGGGCCAGCGCGGGACCGTGACCACGGTGAAGCTGACGCCGAGCACCAACCACCCGAACCCTGGCGACGACCTCGGGACACACGCTTCCAAGCGGCGATCGAGATCCCTCAGTCGATCGAGGATCCGTCCCACTGGTCTCCCGTACGACGCGCTGGATCGACTGTAACCGGATGATGCCGAAGGCAACGTGATCGGGCTGCACTCGGTGACCGCGTAGGGGCTCGGTCGGTGGCGCGGCCGCGGCAGCGCCACCATCCCCCCACGCAGCGATGAGTACTCGGTGCCAGCGGCGTCAGTACCCGATGACGACGTTGGAGCGAACATGGTCGAACACCCCCTGAGTCCACCCGTCAGCGAGCACTACGCCGGGGACGGCGACCACGCAGCCGGGTGGCAGGAGGCCCTGGAGGAGCTGCGCAGGGCCGCCACGTTCTGGGTCGCCACGACGCATCCGAGCGGCCGGCCGCACGTCGTGCCGGTCCTGGCGGTCGTGAGCGGCGGAGCGGTCCACTTCGCCGCCGCGCCCGGTACCCAGAAGGCGCGCAACCTCGCCCGAGACGCGCGCATCTCGGTGACGACGGGCGGCGAGGAGTTCGACGTCGTCGTCGAAGGCGAAGCCCACCCCGTCCGCGACGAGGCGAGCCTCGCCGAGGTCACCACGAGCTACCTCGACACCTACGGCTGGGAGGTCGAGGTCCGTGACGGCCGCATCCACGGCGACGGTGCCCCGACCGCCGGACCACCGCCCTACGACGTCTACCGCGTCACACCGCACCGGGCCTTCGGGTTCCCCTCGACCGGGGAGGCGGCCCCGGCCCGCTGGCGGTTTCCGGGCCGCCTGGCCGCCCCCCTCAGATACTGAGGAACCGCCCTGTCGCCGGGTCCTTGCGGACCGCGCCCGCCGGGAACACCCGTCCGCCCATGCAGACGTACACACCCGGCGACAGGGTCTGGGAGGCCACCAGGGCCGCGCCGAGGTTCAGTGCTGCGTCGCTGACGGCCATGGCCGCTGGCTGGAGCGCCCCGGTCAGCACGATGACTGCGCCGGCCCCGGAGCGGTGCTGGGCCAGGTACTCGGCGGTGTCGGTGAGGGTGTCGGTGCCGTGGGTGATGACGACCGCCGTCGTCGCCACCTCGTCGAGCGCGTCGGTGAGGGTCCACCGGTCGGCATCGGTCATGTCGAGGCTGTCCTTGGCCAGGACGGAGCGCACCTCGATGCGGAGGTCGGTGGTGAGCACGTCGAGCAGCCGCTCCGCGGCCGGTGGCCCCACCTCGAGTTCGCCGGTGATGGCGTAGACCTTGTCGATCGTGCCGCCGGTCGCGAGCACGGTGACGTCGACCGCGCTGCTCATCGGGCGGTGGGCTGGTCAGCCGTCATCGTCGGTCTCCTCGGTGGGCGGTGGACCGATGTCTAGCGCTGGCGTCGCTGGCGGTACAGGTCCTCGTCGGCCCGCACGATGAGGCTCGACGGCGACTCGCCCTCCTCGCGCTCGGCCAACCCGACCGTGATCGATCCGCGCTCCGACGCGGCCGCCAGGGACCGGTCGACCTCGGCCAGACGGTCGGCCGTCTCGGCCAGGTTCAGCCCCACGAAGGCGCAGACGAACTCGTCACCCCCGTACCGGACGATCACGTCGTGGGCCCGCATGTGCGACATCAGGACCTCCGCGACCTGTCGCAGCAACCGGTCCCCGGCGGGGTGACCGCGACGGTCGTTGACGCCCTTGAGGTCGTCGACATCGACGAAGGCGAGCGTCATCGGCTCCCCGGTCCGCTGTGCTCGGGAGAGGTCGCGTTCCAGCTCGGCCGTACCCGGACCGCGCGCGTAGGTGCCGGTCAGCGCGTCCAGGCTTCCCGCGTCGATCTCCCGCGTCGCCTCCGCACGGTCGTTCGCCGATCCGTCGCGGTCGCCCTTGGCGTGACGCCGATCGTCGGCCGATGCATCCCGGTCGGACCCTGCAGCCGTCCGCTCGTCGGCTGCGTGGAGCCGGTCCTGTTCCGCGTCCCGCCGATCGGCGGCGGCGTTCATCCGGGCAGCCACCACGTCCGCGCGGGACCTCGCGTCGTCGACGGTCGCGATGCCCTGCGAGCGTTCCGCCGCCCGCGCCGCCTGGTCCCGTCGCTCGGCTGCCTCGTCACGGCCGCGCGCGTCCTCGTCACGTTCCGCGGCGACCTCGTCGTGCCTGGCCGCCGCCGCGTCGTGCTCGTCCGCGGCCTGGTCGTCATCACGGGCCGCACGGTCCCGCGCCGCCGCCTCGCCAGCTTCGGATCCGGCGTCCCGCGCGACTGCGACCTCGTCGTCACGCAGGTCGGCGACCTGGTCACGCAGGTCGGCCACCTCGTCGCGCAGCGTCGCCGACTCGTCCCGCAACCTGGCGGCTTCATCGCGCTTCTGTGCCGACTCGCTGCCCCGCTGCGGGGTCCGATCGGTGGGGTGGGGTGATCCCACGGGGCACGGCCTCGGTCGAGTGTGAGCCGACGACGGTACGAGGCGTCGCCGTCGCCCACGGCGGCCATCCGGCCGGCGCGCGTTCAACTGTCGCCTTCGCTGGCCCGTGCGATGCCATCGAGGTCGGCGGCCGGGGCGTCACCTCGTGGTGCATGCGGCCACGACCTCGGCCAGGGCGGCATCGGCAGCATCGCGATCGGCGTCGGCGTACGTCGAGGTGGTGGCCATGACCTCGTCGGCGCCGGTGCGGGCGATGAGCTCGTCGAGCTGCGCCGCCACCTCGGCCGC
>CAYSTY010000164.1:0-1409 GCA_964433685.1 uncultured Actinomycetota bacterium
GTTCGGCGCCGACCAGGCGTCCTGCGGCGTTGGTGTCGGCACGACAGGGTCGGCCACGTCGGTGCCCCGCCGGTAGCGGATCAGACCGTTGAGGGACCCGTCGGCATCCTCGCACCGCATGGAGAAACGCAGCTCCACGTGCTCGAGCAGGTCAGCCTCGTACCCGACCTCGTCGACCACGACCCAGCTGTCCGAGGTGCACGACTCGCCGGTGAACCACCGCAACCCTCCACGCATGGGGTTCGGGATCGACGGCAGCTCGCCGTAGTAACCGGGAGCCAGCCGTTCGTCGGTCATCGGAAGGCTGAACTCGCCGAACCAGCGCTGGTCACCCGCGACCGCGACACGCAGCACGCGCAGGTCGGTCCAGCCCTGCTCGATCGTGAGACGTGCCGTGGTGGGCACGAACGTGGTGCGTGCGCCACCGCCGAGCGGGTCCCCGGCCTCGCTGTCGAAGTGGACCAGGGTCCCCTCCGCCGGTAGCGGCTCGCTCGGCTGCCACAGACCGTCGGGGACGGGACCCGGGTTCGGGGAAGTGCCGACCTCGGTCCCGTGTTCCCAGCGTGTGGCGCCCCGCACCACCACCTCACCGTCGCAGGAACGTTCGAACCGGGCAGCGAGGAGGAGCACCTCCTCGCGCTCGTCGTAGACCACCTCGTCGATCGCGAACCGACCCCCGGTTTCCCCCGCGCACACAGGCTCCTCGCGTAGCGCTATACCGAGCCTGCCGCGCTCGGCCGTGTCCTCCCCACCCGCGTCGGGGTAGTAACCCGGAGCGAGCTGGGGGTGGCCGAGGGGGCTGTCGAAGCGGACCGCATCACGACCGTGGCCGCCGGCGTCGGCGTCGACGCGAATCCAGGCTGAACGGTCACGCTGGGCCCAGATGCCCAGCGCCGCGTCGTCGGCGAGCACGGTCCGACTCGTACCGTCAGGGAACTCGACGTACAGCCACGAGCCATCCTCCGGGACCTGCCCCGGCGACGGCTGCCAGAGGTCCTCTGCCGGCTCCCCGCCCACGGCCGCCGCGGCGGCAGCGGGCCCCGCAACCAGCGTCACCACCAGCACCAACGCGAGGAGCGAAGCGCTCCGGTCCCGCCGCCAACGAACCACGCCCAGCACGACGCCCCCTCCCATCGGAGCGGGCACACAAGCACACTGGAACGCGCAGCGAGGGCAATCGGCGGACCACCCGCCGCCACAGACTGGCCGTCGGGTGCCGTGTCAAGCCTGCAGACATGGGTCGATCTCCGACGATACGCGCCACGACGCCCGCGGCGCTCGTCTCGACGCATCGAGCCCGGAGTTCGGCGTGGTCCGCAGCGCCAGGGACGTCGCCCCGGTAGTCGCCGCGAAGCGGTTGCGTCAGGACAGGATCAGCGGACTAGTGGGTACGGATCGTGGCGGTCAGG